>CAIRNW010000065.1 GCA_903879995.1 uncultured Bacteroidota bacterium | reverse complement strand
GCGGTGGGGATTGGAATAGATGGGGTTTGGCGGGTGCTTACATCACGCACACATCCTAAAGTTCTCAGGTGAAAGTTATAGAATCAAAGATTTCCTGACACATCTCAACAATATTCACTAATTTTGAATTACCAAGTGGTACACTTTTGGTGATTAGTGACAGGTGGAGCGGACAATTTCGTGGACGAATTTCTTTCGCAGGATCGTTAAAGATTATGAACATACCACACAATCTTCGGCAGCATGGCTCATTTTTGCCAATATGACTATTATGCTTCAGCGAATAAACGTCTAGGCCAAATTAAATTCCCGAACACGCTCATACTGGGTGTTTTAATGTTGAACGATTATTTTGCCACTAAATACTGGACGTCTACCAGCCCAAAAAACAAGTTGATATGTTCCGGATAGCCAATTGACGACATCAATTTGTTGCTCCGCACTTGAATCTTCCCAATTAATTTGACTCACAAGGTTTCCCTGTACATCGTAACAATTAAGTAGCTTCTTTTTTTGCCCGCCAACAATTTCATACGGGAGTTTAACGGAAACGAAATCAGTGGCAGGAACCGGCGAACAAAGTAGTTGAGGAAGGGATGGAGATTTAAGAACAGGTTCGAAAGCGCCTGTAATGTATTGATTCAATCCAGTGCAGTCCGGTGAGAGACATCCATTTGCATCAACAACCAAAATGCCCACGTTTGAGTTGAGCGAGCCGACTGAAGTAGTATCAAATACGATTCCTGCGGCGGCAATACGTCCGTCGGCCATTTCGCACAGATCGAGCATTTCCAATTGCGGAGACCAGGGCCGTTGGATCGAGTCTGAATAGTGTCGCTCCCATAACAGATCGCCATCCTGAGTTACGCGGAAAAGCCAGGTTTTTCCTTTGCCTTCATGGGAATAGGCGCCGCATCCAAGTATATCTCCATTATTTGCTGTTATGATCCGATAAGTATAACGTATTGATTTATTGTTCCATTCATGCGTCCAAAGGGTTTCACCGTCGCTATTGAGCCGGTGCAATTCATTTACCTCGAATGAGATTTCCGGGTCTGATGCAAAAGTATCCCTGCTCCACATTACCGCTCCGCCGCCGCCGGTGAGCGTTGTGGAAATCGGGGCTTGTATATTGAATTGGTTACGGTTGATTAACCGGCTCCATATTGGGTTGGCATTGCTGTCAATCTTGTGGACAATGGCAGTGTAAAAATAGGTGCCGAAAATCGGGTGTTCATAAATGTCATAAATATTTGAGGCTAAAAGGAAATTACCGTCATCTGTACGGGAAAGGTGGCCAAAACCGTAAGTTAGGTTAAATGTGTCGGGAATTATCTTGTTGAAAATGAGCTGACCCGACTGATCGGTTTTTACGATGCGAAGTCTAGCCGGGTTGGATTGCCATGGATTCGACACCGTGGGATTACCCTCGACCAGATAAAGTAAAATACCACCACTCAAAGTTTCAGAGATGGCATCGCCATAAACATTGAGGCCAGATGATAAATCAGGGTAATAGTTGACCCAGTCTATATTCAAATCATTGTCCAATTTAGCAACAAATGTTCTCATTCGCATTGCGACGTAATCACGCCATCCACCCGTCAAGTACACGTATTCATCTGCGGTAACGCAATATCCTCCTCGCTCGGATACTACGATATCTCCCTGCGGGCCTTCCATAGAAATTTGTTTGACGATTTCCCTGGTTGTGGCATCAATTTTAAACAATTGCTGGCTTCTGCCGCCTTTCGGGTTTACAAAGCCGTTTACAACATATAAATAATTACCGATGCTCCAGATGTTGGTGCCTTTGTCGAATACATACGTATCCTGAGGATTGGGGTCGAATGATTTCAGGAACGTTCCGTAGGATTGGGCGAGGCCATTTGTGCAGGCTATCAGGTAAAAAGCGAAGGGTAGGAAATATCTGTTCATGATGCATGGATTTGAAGAAACCGGGCAGCAATGTTGCAGCATTGCTGCCCGGGAATTGGGAAAAATCAATGCTGGACTGCGATTTTTTGGCGGTAAGCCCCCGGGCAACCCCATCTATTCCAGTCCCCATCGCCTGCTGACCTTTGCCGAAAATTGAATTACACATGGCAAGAATCAAGTCAGGGGGCGTACGCGCCTCCAAAGTTACGTCAATGCAGCGACATTTGGAAGCCTGG
>CAIRNW010000064.1 GCA_903879995.1 uncultured Bacteroidota bacterium | reverse complement strand
GCTCCTGCACCAGTTTTACCCAGTGTTCCAAAGCCATGGGCATCGTCCACCAATAAACGGAATTGGTATTTATCTTTTAGTGCTGCAATTTCTTTTAGCTTGCCTTGGTCACCAGCCATACCAAATACGCCTTCCGTGATAACCAGGATACCGCCTGCTTTTTGCTTTTCTACTAAGGCAGTGGCACGTTGTAATTGTTTCTCACAATCATCAACATCGTTGTGTTTGAAAACATAACGATGCCCTGGGTGCATTCGTAATCCGTCTATGATACAAGCGTGACTCTCAGCATCGTAAACGATAACATCATGTCGACCACACAACACGTCAATCACACTGAGCATACCTTGGTAGCCGAAATTCAGCAACACGGCATCTTCTTTCATTTCAAAAGCTGCCAATTCTGCTTCTAGTCTTTCATGATGATTACTATTGCCACTCATCATTCTTGCTCCCATTGGATAGGCAAGTCCGTATTCACGGGCTCCGTCGGCATCTGCTTTTCTAACTTCTGGATGATTGGCAAGGCCCAGGTAATTATTTAGACTCCAAACAATCATGTCTTTGCCGCGAAACTTCATGCGACTACTGATTTCACCTTCCAGTTTTGGAAAAGCAAAGTATCCATGGGCGCGTTCCCGGTGTTGACCTAGGGGACCGGCATTCTTCATTAGTTTCTCAAATAAATCGGCCATATGCTGGTTTTAACAGGTTATTTTCAGCTGCAAAATTACATTTTTTACCCTTTACTTTTTGTAAATCAGGATTGCTAGAATCCTTTTTTAGTCTCCAAGGGAGAAACGGGCGTCCCTTTAACAAAGCGTTCCATCCATTCCAGTTGTTCAGCCAACACGTGTAATAAATTTTCCTTCCCAGTGTAACCATGTGATTCATAAGGCAGGGTTATATAGCGGGCCGTGCCACCATGCCCTTTTACAGCATTGTACATTCTTTCACTTTGTATCGGGAAAGTGCCCGTATTATTATCCAACTCTCCATGAATCAGCAGTAGCGGCGTCTTGATTTGGTCTGCGTAACTGAATGGGCTCATTTTATTATATAATTCTGGAGCCTGCCAATAGGTTCGATCTTCATTTTGAAAACCAAATGGAGTGAGGGTTCTGTTATATGCGCCACTTCTTGCAATACCCGCTTTGAATAGTTTGGTATGCGCTAACAAATTTGCAGTCATGAATGCACCATAACTATGCCCCCCTACGGCTACACGGGCAGGATCTCCCACACCTCTTTGGTCCAGTGTTTGAATTGCTGCGGCTGCATTCATCGTAAGTTGTTCAATAAAATTATCATTTGGTTTTCCATTTTCTGAATTAGCTACAATTGGCATCTCTGCGTTATTCAACACAGCATATCCTTGTGTAACATAAAAAACAGGAGAACCTCCATTTAAAAAAGTAAAGCGATGTTCACTCCCTCGAACCTGTGCAGCATCTGCGGCTGAATTATATTCTGCAGGGTAAGCCCAAATCAATACAGGAAGCTTTCCATCTCTTTCTTTGTTATATCCTTTTGGTAAATACAAATCGCCAGTCAGTGTTACACCGTCTTCCCTTTTGTATTGAATCTTTTCTTTGGTAACACCCTCCATGGCTGGGTAGGGATTTTCAAAGTTGGTGAGTGGTCTGTCTGCAATACGCCTTTTTAAATCTTTTAAAAAATAATTAGGTACTCTAGTCTCACTCTCTCGTTGTGTAACGACCACGCCTGTTTCTGCATCCAATACTTTTTGTATGGTTTCAAAAGAACCCTCTGCACAACGCCAAATTGTATCTGCTTTTTTAGTATGAACATGAAAAGACAGTAAAAAGGGAAGATCCCCTTTGGGCGAACTACCCGTGTTGTTATTGAATAAAATTCGATTGCCGTTTTCAATGGTCCAAAGCACGGGCCGACCAAATTGATTGGGGCGTGTTACCGGGTTGCCAGGATTGGTATACGCATCTGTAGTATTGCGTGTAAAAATTCGCTCGAGATCCCCCGTGATGGGATTGTACCGGTTAATTCCCGCTTGTTGGCGAGAACGTAGACTTTCATAAACCAGTGCAAGCCCCTCATCTCCCCAAACGATATTATTAAAACGCATTTTTGTTTTGAATAATTGGGTAGGGGTGTTGGTGAAGGGAGCATCCCAAGCATAAACAACATCATGATACTCCACCTTTTTTTTGATTAATCCGCTGTCCAAGGGTTCGCACCAAATTAAGGTAGCAGGACTGTTGTCCTTCCATTCATGCCCTCTTGCAAGGGGTTGTACATTATCATTTCCACTCGGTGCCGTTTCTGTGGAGGGTATCTCCATTACATCTTTTACTTTATTACCCTTCATATCCGTAATAAAAAGTATAGATGCAAAACCGCCAGCTGGCACAGCGTAGGAGAAAGGAGGTTGGATTATTTCTGTCAGCAAATAGCGTTTGTCTGGTGAGGGGCTTACTGACTTGTAGAGGGCAGGAGCTGCAATTTTTATTTCAATTCCTTTGTTATTGATCACTAGTTGTGCTGTTGCAAAAAAAGTAAACAAGCGCTCATCAAACGGGGATTTGATTAAGTCTTGAAATGTGGGTCGTGGGGAAGCTTTTTCAACATTTTCCTGAATGGTAGGACCGTCTGGTACGGCAGGTCTGTTTGGGGCTTCAGCAGGTTTTTTTGTTGTGGTAAAGTATAGAAGAGATTCCGGGGAAAGCCATTGATAGCGATTCAAAATAATATTCAGCGGAAGTTTATTGACACGACTTGCTTTTTTTGAAGCAATGTGCACCACATAGAGATCTACATGGTCAGCCTCAATTTGTAAAAAAGCAAAACGTTGTTGATCGGGGCTCCAACTTATTGATTGAGCTTTCAAATTTGCAGGAAGACCGCTGATGGAGTATTCTTTTCCTGTTTTTATTTCCTTTAGTCGCATGGCATATGCCATACTCATTCGGCTGGGCGAAAAATTGGCTGGATTGATTCGAAGACCTGCAATTCTTAATTCAGGTGCTGCTAATTCTTCCATTTCTGCATAGCTGTTAGTTTGTTGTAGTACCATCCACTGACCTGAGTTGTCAACTGAAACTGAAGCAGGTCGTTTGGCTAGTAACATATCAGCAACTGCAGCAGGGGGTGTTTTGTAACCGGACTGGCACCAGGCGGTGTAGCTTAGATAAAAAAAACCAACAAGCAGTAAAACGCTCCGTGTAAAAAGCTTTTGCATCGGTTGTAATTTTAGGGTAGTAAGTTAGTTAAAATGGCGATCTTTACAGGATCAATCGACTCAAAAAATGAATATAAAAGTTTGTGGAATTACAACCTTCAAGCAACTTCAACAGTTAGATGGCTTAGAGGTTGACATGGCAGGAATTGTATTGGTGCCAGACTCTCCCTGGTTTGCAGGAAACTCATTGGATGGCAAAGAAGTTTGCAAGGCTGATTTTGATTTAAAAAAAGTAGGGATACTTTGTAATCCTTCTTTATCGGAAGCCTTGGATTGGATTGATACCTATAAGTTGGATGTTGTTCAATTAAATGGGGAAGAAGATCCGTCCTTGTGTGAGGACTTG
>CAIRNW010000063.1 GCA_903879995.1 uncultured Bacteroidota bacterium | reverse complement strand
GAGTCTGCCATCTTCAATTTGAGGAGAGAAAGGGTCTTTGGTATAGTGCGCGTTAGGTTTTACTGTATCGTGATGTGAATTGAGAAGTAGCGTGGGTTTAGCCGGATTAAAATCTTTTGCAATGGCATATACATTATTTCCAACCCGGTAGGGGGTAGCTCCCTGTTTTTGTAAAAATTCAAATAAAACAGTAGCAGTACCCTCCTCCTCTTTACTAAAGGAAGGAATGGCAATCAAGCTTTGTAATAATAAAATAGCTTCCTGTTTTATGTAGGTACTATTCATTTTTATTTTGTCAGGGTTGTACCGGCTATTCCTTGAATCAATTCGTGAAGTTTTTCTGCTTTACCAATCACTACCTTATTCACACCTGCCTCCAATGCTTTAAACGCATTATCTAATTTAGGAACCATTCCAGCAAAAATTTTACCAGCTGCTTTTAAGTTATGGTATTCTTCTGGTTTGATATTTGACAAAACAGAGTCTTCTTGCGAAAGTTCTGCCAGTACACCTTCTTTTTCAAATGTAAAGAGGAGGCTGGTTGTATATAAACTACTCAGTGATACAGCCAATTCCTGCGCCAATGTATCTGCATTGGTATTCAGTAAATGACCTTTATGATCATGGGTGAGTGGGGCCACTACAGGGGTAATGCCTGCCTCGATCATTGTTTTAAATAATGAGTTGTTAACCTGGTCAATGTCTCCCACCCATCCGTAATCAATCGAGGCATTTACTCTTTTATGTGCTAATACACTATTTCCATCTGCACCGGTCAGGCCTAATGCGTTACAGCCAAGTTGTTGTAATTGCACCACCAGTTGTTTATTCAGATATCCTCCATACACCATTGTCACAATTTTGAGTGTTTCGCTATCCGTAATTCGTCGACCCTCCACCATCTGTGCGGACACCCCTAATTGTTCACTTAATTGCGTTGCCATTTTACCTCCGCCATGTACTAATAATTTGTAGATGGGAGTTCCTGTATTTGTTACACTAGGTAAGGTGGCAAATAAATTTAAAAAAACGGCCAGTCTTTGCTGATCATCGATCAGGTGTCCTCCTACTTTGATAATATGGAGTAGCGGTTTATTCATGCGTGTGCAGTAGATTTTTTAAAACGGCCTGTGCAGCCCAAACTCGATTACCCGCTTGTTGATTTACTAAGCTTGCCGTACTATCTAAAATCTGATCACTTAACTCCACATTTCTTCGAACGGGGAGGCAATGCATCACTTTTGCTTGATGGGTGATGGCCAAACTTTCTTGCGTAAGCATCCATGAATGTGTATCCCCTTCGGCCATTTTACCATACTGATGAACACCACTCCAGTTTTTTACATACACAAAATCTGCTCCTTCCAAGGCTACTTTCTGATCGTGTATAATCTTAGCGCCATTTGTAAAGGTTTCATCCAGCTCCATTCCGTTGGGGTGCGTGATTACAAAGTCTGCTTTTCCCCAATGATTCATCCACTCAGCAAAACTATTAGCGACACATTGTGGCAGTGGTTTTATATGGGGGGCCCAGGATAGTACCACACGTGGTTTTCTATTTGAAAAATTAGTAGGACGACTTTTGATTTCTTCCTCAATGGTCAAAATATCTGCCAAGGATTGCAAGGGGTGTCGCGTGGCTGATTCAAGACTTAAAATAGGGATGCCCGCGTATTTGACAAATTGGTTCAAAATATTTTCTGCATAATCAGTAGCACGATCTTGTAAACCTGGAAAAGTGCGAATAGCCAATATATCAAAGTACTGACCTAATATAGGCGCCGCATCTTTCACATGCTCCACCGTAGTTCCATTCATGATGGCACCCTCTTCAAATTCCATAGACCAGCCTTCAGCACCTACATTAAATACAATTGCTTCCATTCCCAGTTGTTGTGCTGCAATCTGGGTGCTAAGACGGGTACGCATACTGGGGTTGAGAAACAAACAACCCAGTCTCTTTCCTTTTCCTACTGTCTGGTCGGCAAAGGGATTCTTTTTGTAATAAAGCGCTTGTGCCAGTAAGGATTCTAATGAATCAGCATCTTTTACTGATAAAAAATGTTGCATGGGTTAGGATGAAGAGGATTGAATTTCTTGTTGCAGACTTACTATAAACTGGTTTGCATCGGCTTGCGTGAGTGCTAACGAGGGGAGTAGTCTAATTACATTAGGTTTTGCCTCGCCAGTAAATATATGTTGTCTGCTAAGCAGATTCTTTTTCAAGTCCGGTAACGTTGCAGGAACATCAAAGCCAATCATTAAACCACGGCCTCTCACATTTTTCAAAACTGGTAGTTGTTTCAATTGTTCGGTGAGCCAGTTGCCTTTCTGCAAGGCATTATCCATCAACTTTTCCTGCTCCATTACCTCTAGCACCGCTAATGCCGCTGCACAAGCCAAGTGATTTCCTCCAAAAGTGGTACCCAGTTGAAAATGTTTGGCAGGAATGTGAGGAGCAATTAAAATTCCCGCAACTGGAAATCCATTTCCCATTCCTTTAGCCATGGAGTAAATATCTGCATTTACACCCGCGTAGTCGTGGCTAAAAAATTTTCCACTTCGTCCATAACCGCATTGAACACTGTCTGCTATATATAAGGCACCATATCGATCGCAGAGCTTACGAATGGTTTGCAAAAACGAATCATCTGCTACATGTATTCCTCCTACACCTTGAATTCCCTCAATGATTACCGCTGCAATTTCATTTCCTTGTTTTTGAAAACAAGCTTCTAAAGCAGTAGCATCGTTGAAGGGTAAAAAGATTACATTTTCTGTTTCGTTGACAGGGGCAATATAATTTTTGTTATCAGTAACTGATACAGCCAGGGATGTTCTTCCGTGAAATGCCTTCGTGAATGCTATAATTTTTTTTCTGCTTGTATGGAAGCTAGCCAGTTTTAATGCGTTTTCATTGGCCTCTGCGCCGCTATTGCATAGGAAAAGTTGATAATCAGGCTTACCTGAAAGTATCCCCAGCTTTGTAGCTAATTCTTGTTGTAGCGGAATGCGGATGGAGTTAGAGTAGAATGCAATTTGGTCAAGCTGCGACTTAATACGTTCTACCCAATGCGGATGTGTATGACCAATACTAATTACAGCATGTCCTCCGTATAGGTCAAGATATTCCTGGCCCTGTTGGTCCCATACGCGCGAGCCCTTTGCTTTTACAATGGTTATATCTTGAATCGGGTATACATCAAAGAGGCGCATAATTAGAAGTAGTTTGCTTTAAGTTGAAGTCCGCAATCCTCCTCAAGACCAAAAAGTAGATTCATATTTTGAATGGCTTGTCCGGCTGCTCCTTTTAGGAGATTATCGATAATAGAGTGCACTACTAACTGATTACCCTGTTTTTCTAATTGAAGCAAGGCACGGTTAGTACCCACCACTTGTTTTAAAAAAATGGGTTCTTTACTTACATGAACAAATGGTTGAGATAAGTAGTATGAGTTGAACAGCTCAGTTAGTTCTTCCAGTGGATTGGAAACGGCGAGTGTTGAACTGCAAAATATACCTCTGGTAAAATCACCCCGCCAGGGAATAAAGTGAATAGCAGGAGCTTTTTTGTTCATTGATTGCCCCAGTGACTCAGTAATTTCATCCAAGTGCTGATGCGTAAGTGTTTTGTAAGCTTGAATATTATTGGCACGCCAACTGAAATGTGAAGTGGCTGCAAGTGTTTGCCCAGCACCTGTGGAGCCTGTTATACCGGTCGTATAGACATCAGTTAATAAACCGGCTTGTGCTAAGGGTAATAAACCAAGTTGAATGGCCGTTGCAAAACAACCTGGATTAGCAATGCTAGTTGCTTTTTTTATTTGTTCTTTGTTCAGTTCTGGTAAGCCGTAAGTAAATGTTCGGTTTCCTATCTGATTCTTATCTATTAATCGAAAGTCATTGGTCAGGTCGATTATTCGAATATGATCGGGTAATGTATGTTGTGCTAAGAATTGACGAGATTCACCATGTCCAAGACAGAGAAAAAGTACATCCACTGAAGAACCGATCGTATCCGTAAAGCAAAGGGAGGTATGACCAATAAGATCCTGATGTAAATGACTTACTGCTTTTCCTGCATTACTGCGACTATGAACAAAGCTGATCTCCACAGCGGGGTGAAGCAATAAAAGCCGAAGTACTTCTCCTCCGGTATATCCCGCTCCGCCAATAATACCAGCTTTAATCTTTTTCATGACTTGCTTGTTGAACACGGTGATAAATGCCTATCTGATTCCCAACTATCCGGGTAAAGCCGCGAACATCCTGGCCGGTGAATCCGGTGTTCATCTCTCCATATTTTCCAAACTTACTGTTCATCAGATCAAAGGGACTTTCGATTCCTGTGATCTGAAATCGATAGGGGAGTAGTTGAACAAAAACTTTTCCAGTTACCTGTTGCTGGCTATTGGTGAGGTAGGCCTCTATATCCCGCATAACCGGATCAAGTATTTGACCTTCGTGTAACCAATTACCATAGAATTGTGCCAACTGGTCTTTCCACTGCAGCTGCCATTTAGTGAGCACATGTTTTTCTAAGGCATGATGTGCTTTCAAGATGATAAGTGGGGCAGCGGCTTCAAAGCCCACACGACCTTTGATACCAATGATGGTATCCCCTACATGTATATCTCTACCAATTGCAAATCCACCTGCAATCTCTTGCAATGCTTTAATCGCTTCTACCGGGTGTTTGAATTCTTTTTCATTTATACCTAGTAGTTCACCTTGTTTGAAGTGAAGTGTTACTTCCTCTTGTCCCTCCTTAGTTAAGGGTGTTGGCCAAGCCTCTTCAGGTAACATACCTTTTGACTGTAATGTTTCTTTTCCGCCCACACTGGTTCCCCAGAGTCCTTTATTGATGGAGTAAAGCGCTTTCTCAAAATTCATTTCTACTCCCTTCTTTTTCAGGTATTCTATTTCCTGTTCACGGCTTAATTGAAGATCCCGAATAGGGGTGATAATTTCTGTACCTGGAATCAGGATTTGAAAAATCATATCAAAACGAACTTGATCATTTCCTGCACCGGTACTTCCATGTGCCACGGCTTCCGCTCCTACTTTTTTTACATGTTCGGCAATATGTAATGCCT
>CAIRNW010000062.1 GCA_903879995.1 uncultured Bacteroidota bacterium | reverse complement strand
TTTTTGCGTCATGATCAACATGATGATATTTATAATTACACCAGAGAAAACGTGAAATCCATGGAATCCGGTAATACCATAAAAATATCCGCCGAATGCAACTGGACCGTTCTCACGAATGTGTAATCCTTCCACATCAATCGCTTTAATTAAATCAGCATTAGAAAGAGCGGCAAAATTTGTATGTGCAGCACCTTCGTGGCCATGTCCGCCCATTTCGGCCAGTCGAACCAAGGTTTCACGAGGAGTATTTTGTATGGCTGCAGCAATATCAGCCTTTGTTGCTAAGTCGCCCCAAGGGTTGATACGTGTAGTCTGCCCTACAATATCCAGTTGACCATCTACCAACACTGCATGCTCTCCTGTAATCAAGTGGTGCCATTCCCAAGCCTGACAACCCAGGAAAGCTAGCCCGCCAATGATAGTCCAGAATAACCACTTTACTACCCCTTTTTTGTCATTGTTATGTCCGGCATGTACAGCCAATACCATCGTCACAGAAGAGATAATCAGGATGAACGTCATCACGCTCACAAATGCCAGCGGTAAGTTGGCATGTCCCGCACCAGGAAAGGCATTGAAGACCACGTTAGGATCAGGCCAAAAATTTTGACTGAAACGAATGCTGCCATAGGAGATCAGAAATGCGCCAAACGTGAACGCATCACTCATGAGGAAATACCACATCATGAGTTTTCCATACTCCAGGTTAAAAGGGCTTTTACCCCCCGTCCACCATTTTGTTTGTTGTACAGCTGCTGTTGTTGCCATATCTCGAAATTATACGTTATGTTTTAATCATCTGTTCAGCGCTGGCCTAATACCAAGAAAAATACTAGCAAATAGATCCACAATAGATCTACAAAATGCCAGTACGTAGCGGCAATTTCAACCGGAACTGAACTATATAGTTTTACTCTTCCTACAAATGCTTTTGTTACTAATACCAACAGCGCAATTACACCTCCTGCCACGTGCAGTGCATGTAAACCAAAAATCACATACAAGAACTGGCCAGCGCCAGATCCTTTAAAAGTGATTTGCTGTTCCCAGAGATTTTCAAATCCCTTCCATTGCAGACCGATAAATGCAGCACCCAGAATAAGGGTTACAATCATCAGGAATCGGTAACGGGCCATGTTTCTTTCTTTAAAAGAACGCAAAGCCAGGATAATGGTACCACTACTCACCAAAATGGCAATAGTAGATACCCAAAATACCGAAGGCAATGTAACTGGTTTCCAACCTGCCTGATTACTCTTTACAATAAATGCACTGGTCAATCCGGCAAACATCATGATCAGACTGCCCATGGCCACCCACAAGGTAAACTTGTGGGGATGCATTTTTTTTGTAGTAGCGTTACTCACCATTTCGTTTTACTTGATCAGGCCTGCACTGCTTTGCTCAATAAAAGGGCGAACAAAATCAGTGGCAGGTACAAATAGCTTCCAAACATCACAGCACGCGCCGCTTTTACCTCCATGGTTTGATAGAGACGCAGGGAGCGTGCAATCATAAACAGGTTGGCAAAAATGACTACTGCAATACTGATTCTACCGGCAACGTCTTGGTAAGTAGACATTCCAATAAAAAAAGGCAACAGCGTCACTGGTACCAATAACAACGAATAAAGAACTGTCTGCAGGGCGGTAAATCGCGTAGGTCCTTGTTCAGAGGGAAGTAATTTAAAACCCACTGAACTGTAGTCCTTATGCGCCACCCAGGCAATAGCCCAAAAATGCGGGAATTGCCAGAAGAACTGAAAGGCAAACAAAATCCATCCCCCCAGCGAAAACTGATCGTCCCCGGCCACCCAACCAATCAAACAGGGTAATGCGCCAGGAACTGCGCCCATTAATACCGCAATAGAATTGATCTTCTTTAACGGTGTATAGACAAACGCATAGAGAAACAGACTGAATGCCGCCAGCGATGCAGCCATCCAATTAAACCAATAACCTAAGAGCACAACTCCTATAATACCGGTGAGGATTGCAAAAATCCAACCTTCACGTGGAGTCATGCGGCCTGCTGCAATGGGTCGGTTAGCGGTTCTTTTCATCTGCGCATCTGTATCACGCTCCACAACCTGATTAATTGCATTAGCACTGCCGGTTATCAGCATCCCACTTACAAAGAGCAAGAGTATCATCAACCAATGGTACTCGACCACTTTCGGTGCCAACAAGTAAGCGATTACGCTGCTGAACACCACCATGATACTCAGCGAAGGCTTCATCAACATCAAATAGTCTTTCACTTTCATCAGCGCCTTCGCTTTTTCAAAAAATTTCAATCAAGCCAGATCGGTCCTTGGACGCTGATCAATGCTTGCTTTCACTCGCCCCTACAGGTTCGGTTTGAGGAATAAACTCACGTCCATCCTTTCCGTAATCATAAGGCCAACGGTGTACTTCTGGAATATCTCCTTCCCAGTTACCATGGCCTGGATTAATCGGCGTAGTCCACTCCAGTGTGTTGGCACCCCATGGATTTTCAGTACGAACCTTTCTTCCTTTATAGATCGAGTAAAAGAAATTAATTACAAAAACGAGCTGTGCAACAAACACAATAATGGACACAACCGTAATGAACTTATCCAAATCCCCAAACTGATTGAAATTTACCCAACCACGTTTATCCAAATAACGACGTGGCACCCCGGCTAAGCCTTGGTAGTGCATGGGCCAGAAAATTAGATAAGAACCGATCAACGTAATCCAGAAGTGGATATACCCAAGGGTGTTGTTCAAATAGCGACCAAACATTTTAGGGAACCAGTGATAGACACCGGCAAACATTCCAAACATAGAAGCCACTCCCATTACAATGTGGAAGTGCGCAACTACAAACATGGTATCATGAAGATGAATATCGATAGTAGAGTTACCGAGGAAAATACCAGTTAAACCACCTGAAATGAATAAACTCACAAATCCAATTGCAAATAATGCAGCGGGGGTGAAACGAATATTTCCACGCCAGATTGTAGTTAACCAGTTGAACACCTTAATAGCAGAAGGTACTGCAATCAACAAGGTCAATAACACAAATACAGATCCCAAGAAAGGATTCAATCCGGTTACAAACATGTGGTGCGCCCAAACCAAGAAGGCAAGAATAGCAATGGCGAACAGAGAGCCCAACATTGCCATGTATCCAAAGATGGGTTTACGGCTGTTGACAGAAAGAATTTCGGAAACCATTCCCATGGCAGGTAATAAGATAATATATACCTCGGGGTGACCAAGGAACCAGAACAAGTGTTGATACAAGATAGCGCTGCCTCCCTCGTTCGGAAGCACTTCACCATTGATAACAATATCACTTAAAAAGAAGCTGGTACCCAAATTACGATCGAACAAAAGCAAAATTGCGCCGGACAGTAACACAGGGAAAGATAATACACCCAATACCGCTGTGAAGAACATAGCCCAGATAGGTAAAGGCAAGCGCGTCATGCTCATCCCTTTGGTACGCATGTTAAGAATAGTAGAAATATAGTTCAAGCCTCCGAGTAGAGAAGACACTACAAACAGTGCCATACTAACTAACCAGAGATCCGTTCCAATCTTTTGACCATCGCCTGCCTGACGAAGTGCACTCAGTGGCGGATACATGGTCCATCCACCAGAGGCAGGACCGGTTTGAACAAATACGGAAGC
>CAIRNW010000061.1 GCA_903879995.1 uncultured Bacteroidota bacterium | reverse complement strand
CATTGGCAGGTAATCAGTCAAACGGATGGGTTGGGTATTCCTCATAAACGGGGTTATTTTATTGGTGGCTTAATTTTTCTTGGGGTATTAATATATGGTTCATTCAATTCCCAGCCTTTGAAGCGAGAGGATAGCTTTCGATTTCAACAGAGTTTTTTGAGCTATTTATCAATTAATCCGCTTCAGAATTTTGTAGGCACTTTAAGTCTTCGACAGCCCAGTTATAATCAGGACCGTGCCCGGGCGCTATATCCTGTTTTAGCAAAGTGGATGGGTTGGAAGCAAAACAGTTCTCCTGTTTACTCCAGATCAATAGGTCCGAGAAGCACCGCTACTGAAAGCAAGCCAAACATCATTTTAATCCAGTGCGAGTCATTCAGCATGTATAAAAGCAGTATGAGCGGGAATCCACTCAATACCACTCCTTTTTTTGATTCACTTGCCCGCCGCGGGGTTTTTTTTGAACGCTGTTTTGCGCCTACCTTTTCTACTGCCCGTGCTTTATTTGCAATTCTTACTGGAATTCCCGATGCACAATTATTTAAATTCTCCAGCCAAAACCCGCTGGCTTTGAGTCAATATACCCTAATCAACGGGTTAACTGATTATCAGAAGCACTACTTTTTGGGAGGAGATGCTGAGTTTAACAATTTTGAGGGCGTTTTACGCAACATTAACGGCTTGATCATGCATACGGGTCAACGTCCTTCCATTCCACCTATCAATGTGTGGGGTATCAGCGATAAAGATTTATTCGCAGAGGCACATCAGGTTTTTGAAAAGGCTGATGCACCATTTTTCGCTTACATTCAAACTTCCGGCAATCACCGTCCTTTTCAACGCGCCATACCAGTTTCCGATAGCAATTTTTCAAGAGATACAGTATCGGAGGAAAAGCTGAAAGCTTTTGGATTTGAATCCCTGGATGAGTATAATGCTTTTCGCTATACGGATTTTTGTTTTCGCTCCTTTTTTGAAAAAGCGTCTCAGGCCTGCTATTTTTCCAACACTATTTTTGTTTTAATTGGGGATCATGGTGTTTCTGGTAATGCCAACGCAATGTATCCTTCAGTTTGGACCACGCAGCGCTTAACTGACCAGCATGTTCCATTATTATTTTATGCACCAGGTTTGTTGGCGCCTCAACGAAGGGGAGAGGTGGTGTCACAGATTGATGTGCTACCTACTATTGCTGGTTTATTGCATCAGCCGTATGAAAACCGAACTTTAGGGAGAGACCTGTTAGATCCGTCTAAAACCAATCATTTTGCTTTTGTTACCAATGCTTCGGATCGGATTGGTATGGTAACGGACAACTATTATTTTACACGACAGTTGAATACGGGAGAGGAATTACTATTGCCGCTACGTGCATCGATGCCCAAGCAATCAAGTAGCAACTTGAAAAAAATGCAGCGCTCCTTGTCTGAATTAACAGATGCATTTTTTGAGACTTCTCGATATTTAATAATGAACAATAAAAACAATTAGTTTTCTCGTTCAGCGTAGAAAATCATTCTGGGGGATTGGCGTAAATCAAAAGTATTTAATTGGTAGTCTCCCCAGCAATTTTTTATGGTGAGTCCCTGTTGTAGTAGTAAGCTTGTTAGGGTATTTTTTGAGAAACGTACTACTTTTTCTGTGTGAGAGAGTCGTATCCCTTTTTTTGGGTCTTCTACTTCAATTCGTTTGAATAAATGAGTGGCATTATTCCAGCGCTCTATCGTAAACTGTACTTGGCGAATTATTTTTTGTTCCTTTTTTACCTGATGTTCAATGGCCACGTCGCTATTTACATAATCCAAAATCAAAACTCCTTTTTTCCGTAACGCGGTTGCCATCATGTGCAATGCTCTCACGTGTTCGTGTGATGTGTTGAAGTAACCGAAGCTGGTAAAAAAATTAAAAACAAAATCCATGCTCCGGGCTGCATACAGTTGTCGCATGTCATGCACTTCAAAATGAAGTTGTGGATTAGCAAATTGTTTAGCAAACCGAATATTCTCTGGCGCTACATCAATCCCTGTTACTTCAAAGCCCAGTGCAGCCAGTTGACGGCTATGTCGGCCTCTTCCGCAACCCACATCCAGCATTTTTGCGCCGGGATTAGGTTTGAAAAATTGTACAAGTGTTGTAATAAATGCTGCCGCTTCTGAATCATCCCGATTTGCATATAAAAGGTGATAATAAGGCGAATTGAACCAATTCTTAAACCACAATTTCTCTTCCATTTTGCAAAGGTAAAGGGTGTCACACCCTTTTGCCCCACAAGCTGTATTTTTGCTGCGCAAAACCTGCCTATGTCATTACTTAAAAGCATTTCCGGGATCAGAGGAACCATTGGTGGTGAAGTAGGAGAAAATCTGACTCCACTTGATATCGTAAAATATACTGCAGCATTTGCAACCATTATGGCTGAAGGAAAGGCGACCCCCCGTATTGTAGTGGGTCGTGACGGAAGAATAAGCGGCCCCCTGGTTCAGCAGCTGGTAATGCAAACTTTAGTTGGTTTGGGAGTAGAGGTGATTGATTTGGGTCTCAGTACAACTCCCACGGTTGAGTTAGCTGTTCCTGCAGAAAAGGCAGATGGGGGAATTATTATCACAGCCAGTCATAATCCACGCGAGTGGAATGCATTGAAATTATTGAACGCTACCGGTGAATTTATTGATGCATCAATAGGACGTAAAGTTCTTCAGCTAGCAGAAGAGCAATCATTTCAATTTGCGCCAGTTGAAAAACTGGGAACGATCATAACCAAGGATTATTTGGAGTATCATCTGGAAGCCATTCTCAGCTATCCGTTGGTGGATAAGGATTTGATTGCTTCCCGTCAGTTGAAAATTGTTGTGGATGCTATTAACTCAACCGGTGCCACGTATGTACCGGCGTTGCTAAAAAAACTTGGTGTTCATCATGTAACTGTTATCAACGAAACAGTCAATGGACATTTTGCACATAATCCTGAGCCACTTCCCGAACATTTGAGAGGACTTTGCGAGGAGGTGGTTCGACAAGGTGCTGACTTAGGCATCGCGGTCGATCCAGACGTGGATCGTTTGTGTTTTGTTAATGAGGATGGTACCTTATTTGGCGAGGAATATACATTGGTGGCAGTGGCAGATTATGTACTTTCTAAACGAAAGGGGAATACGGTGAGTAATATGAGCAGCACCAAGGCTCTTCGAGACATTACTCTCTCATGCGGTGGGGTATACACGCCTGCCGCTGTTGGCGAGGTTAATGTGGTGAAAAAAATGAAAGAGACACAGGCCGTTATTGGTGGAGAAGGAAACGGAGGTATCATTGTTCCCGATTTTCATTACGGGCGAGACGCCTTAATTGGCATTGGATTATTTCTCTCTCATTTTGCCGGGCAGGAAAAGGCCATGAGTGGATTTAGGAATAATTATCCAAATTACTTCATCTCAAAAAATAAAATAGAATTACCTGCTGGGGTGAATCTGGCTGCACTGTTGGATAAGCTGGCCATAAAATACAAGAAACAGCCACTTAACAAAGAGGATGGGCTTCGTATTGAATTTGATCAGGATTGGGTGCATTTGAGAGCCTCTAACACAGAACCCATTGTTCGAATTTATGCGGAAAGTGACTTAGAGACTAAGGCAACCAATATTGCACAACAATTGTTACGTGATATCCGGGAAAATTCCCTTTCTGAATCCTAATGTATATTCGCATTGTTCATGACACGTGTCTACTTTGATAATGCGGCTACTACACCTGTGGATCCACAGGTAGTAGAGGCGATGATTCCATTTTTACATACACATTTTGGAAACCCTTCCTCTATTTATTCTTTTGGAAGGGAAACGCGGCTGGCTATCGAAAATGCACGTAAATCGGTTGCTCATATACTGGGAGCAAAACCTGGTGAGATTTTTTTTACCAGTGGTGGAACCGAGAGTGATAACATGGCCATTTGGTCAGCTATTGAAGACTTGGGTTGCAAACACCTTATTACTTCTCCCATTGAGCACCATGCAGTTTTGCATACTGTAAATGCACTAGCAAAACAGCGTCAACTTACCAGTCAGCTTTTGCGCATTTTGCCAAATGGCCATATTGATCTGGCTGATTTGGAACGTGCGTTGGCTACTTCTTCCGTGCGTTGCTTTGTTTCGCTTATGCATGCCAATAATGAGATTGGTAATTTATTGGATATTGAAGCCGTAGGCCTTTTATGTGAAAAGTATAATGCTATTTTTCACTCTGATACTGTTCAAACAGTTGGGCACTACCCGTTAAATTTTGCGCAAGCTAATGTACACTTTGCCACCGGTGCGGCACATAAGTTTCATGGCCCTAAAGGAGTTGGAATACTTTATATATCAGAAAAAATTAAGGTTAATCCTTTAATTCATGGGGGTGGACAGGAGCGAAATATGCGAGCGGGAACTGAGAATGTTTCCGGAATTGTAGGATTTGCTAAGGCACTGGAATTAGCCACAGCAAATTTGGAGCATGATCGTTCACATATTCAGTCTATTAAAACCTACCTGGCTACTCAATTACAAGCACAAATTCCTGGGGTGTCTTTCAATGGGGATTGGGATGGTGCCTGTTTGTATACAGTACTAAATGTTTCTTTTCCACGTACCCCTCAATCTGAATTATTACTGATGAGCCTGGATATGCAAGGTATTTGTGTAT
This sequence comes from uncultured Bacteroidota bacterium, assembly GCA_903879995.1. Classification (GTDB taxonomy): domain Bacteria; phylum Bacteroidota; class Bacteroidia; order Chitinophagales; family Chitinophagaceae; genus JJ008. The sequence continues at coordinate 2,489 of CAIRNW010000061.1, read as the reverse complement.
CCGCCGGTAGCGCTTGTAGTAGTGGTGCCAGTCAAGGCAGTCATGTTATTCAAGCATTATCCAATGGAAACGAAGGGGTGCCTATCCGTTTCTCTTTTTCAAAATTCAATACCAAGGAGGAGGTTGATCTCTTACTTGTGAAACTAAAGGAATTACTCTAGCGTTCTTAGAGACTATGCCAGGGATTTCGTCGGGTGGATTGCATGTATTTTCTTACATCTCTCCAAAAGGCCAATATCATGTAAAGGATAATGGGTGATCCCAGTGTCATCACAGCGGTGTAAAGGAAGTATTGTCGGATACGGCTGGTGGAAATGCCTAGTTTAAGCCCTATGGCAGTACAAACTCCAAAAACATTCCATTCTACCAAACTTTTGAGCTTTTCCATAGGAGGTTAATTGCGGAATTACTTTCAAATTTACAAAAGTACAACGTTCCCTCCCCCCGATTTTTCTTAATTTTGCAGCGCAAAACCTTAAACCGATAGTATGGTATTTGATTTGGATTTAATCAAGAAATTATATGCTGCAATGCCAGCTCGCGTAGATGCTGCTCGTAAAGCACTGGGTCGTCCGTTGACACTGGCTGAAAAAATATTATACGCCCATTTATGGGAGGGGGTAGCTCCTGTTGACTTTAAGCGTGGCAAGGATTATGTAGATTTTGCACCGGATCGCGTAGCGATGCAAGATGCTACAGCCCAGATGGCCCTGCTTCAGTTTGATACTACCGGACGTAAAAAAGTAGCTGTTCCTTCTACAGTGCATTGTGATCACTTGATAGTTGCTAAGAACGAAGGAAAAACTGATTTAACAAAAGCGGTAGCGGATAATGAAGAGGTTTATAATTTTCTTTCCTCTATTTCCAATAAATACGGAATTGGATTTTGGAAACCAGGTGCAGGTATCATACACCAGGTTGTGTTGGAAAACTATGCATTCCCGGGTGGCATGATGATTGGAACCGACTCTCACACGGTCAACGCTGGAGGATTAGGAATGGTAGCTATTGGCGTTGGAGGGGCAGATGCCTGTGATGTGATGGCCGGGTTGAGTTGGGAATTGCTCATGCCAAAACTAATTGGCGTTAAGCTGACTGGAAAATTAAATGGATGGGCCTCTCCCAAGGATGTTATTTTAAAAGTTGCAGGAATTCTTACTGTGAAGGGAGGTACCAATGCCATTGTTGAATATTTTGGGGAGGGTGCTACCAATATGAGCTGCACGGGTAAAGGAACTATTTGTAACATGGGTGCTGAGATTGGTGCAACTACGTCCACGTTTGGATATGACCAAAGTATGCGTCGTTATTTGGAGGCAACCGGGAGAAAGGAAGTAGCGATTGCTGCTGATGCGATCAAAGAGTATTTAACCGGTGACCCAGAAGTATATGCGCAACCTGAAAAATATTTTGATCGCGTGATTGAAATTAATTTGAGCGAACTGGAGCCGCACCTAAACGGCCCCTTTACGCCAGATCTGGCAACTCCAATTTCTCAAATGAAAGCGGCGGCTGCCGAGCATGGTTGGCCTACCAAAGTGGAAGTGGGTTTAATTGGAAGTTGTACCAATTCCTCCTATGAAGATATCAGCCGTGCCGTGAGTCTGGCAAAGCAGGTTGCCCAAAAAGGGTTAAAGACAAAAGCTGAATTTACCATCACTCCTGGCAGCGAATTAGTACGTTACACCATTGAGCGTGACGGATTCCTCGATACATTTTCGCAGATTGGAGCACGTGTATTTGCCAATGCCTGCGGACCTTGTATTGGTATGTGGGATCGTATGGGAGCAGAAAAACAAGAGCGTAACACAATCGTGCACTCTTTTAATCGAAATTTTGCCAAGCGTGCTGACGGAAATCCAAACACACTGGCTTTTGTAGCAAGTCCTGAACTAGTTACCGCCTTAGCTATAGCAGGTGATCTTACTTTCAACCCAATTACAGATACCTTAATCAATGAAAAGGGAGAAGCTGTTAAACTAGATCCTCCTAGTGGGGATGAACTACCTCAAAAAGGATTTGCAGTTGAGGACGCCGGTTATCAAGCTCCAGCAGAGGATGGTAGTAAGGTGCAGGTAGATGTAAAAACCGATAGCAAGCGTCTTCAATTATTGTATCCCTTTGCGGCCTGGGAGGGCACAGATCTAAAAGGATTAAAGTTATTGATCAAGGCAAAAGGGAAATGCACAACGGATCACATCTCTATGGCAGGACCTTGGTTGAAATTCCGGGGTCATCTGGACAATATCAGTAACAATATGTTGATTGGTGCGGTGAATTTTTTCAATGACAAAACAGATTTAGTCAAAAACCAATTGACGGGTGTGTATGGTCCTGTGCCTGCCACGCAACGTGATTACAAAGCTGCAGGGATTGGTTCAATTGTGGTAGGTGATGAAAATTATGGAGAAGGTTCTTCCCGCGAACACGCTGCGATGGAGCCCCGTCATTTAGGGGTACGGGTAGTATTGGTAAAATCATTTGCCCGT
>CAIRNW010000060.1 GCA_903879995.1 uncultured Bacteroidota bacterium | reverse complement strand
CAAGTCCTTCCATGATAGGACTATCTCGCATCCCTCAAGTGATGAGCGGAATTTCATCGTCCAATCCAGAATACCTTTTGAAAGGATCTGCCTATCTGATTTATCTCTCCACTGTTCATGAAGCAGTTGAGGAGCTGAATAATCAAAAATGATTTTTCCGTCAGGCTTGAGAACCCTACTCGCTTGCCGAAATGAAAGACAAGTATATCGGCAAAGTCGGAACACAAGAGCGTGACGAATACGAATACGAACTTCGAATGGACGTTTTGGGAAAGATGATTAAAACTGCGCGACAAGAAAGAAACTTGACACAAGAAGAACTTGGACGACTTGTTGGCGTTCAGAAAGCTCAAATTTCTAAACTTGAAAGTAGTGCTAACAGTGCGACCATTGACACGATATTAAAAGTGTTCAAAGCATTAAAAGCAGAAATCAATTTTAACGTAAAACTTGAAGACAACTTTGTTAAACTCGCCTGACAGAAAAGTGAGATACTCCCCATTTGTTGGACCACTAATGCCGTTTTCTTAATTTATTTTTATAACGATTTGTGATTGTTGTTGCTGTCAATAACTGGAAGTAAATCGAAGAGTTATTCCCGTTATGAACAGTTTGGTTGAGGGTGCTTTTCATCGAATGCTATGCTGATTTTTTGTATAACTCGATTGGTGGTATTCGGCCGATTCCCTGATGCGCTCTGCGATTGTAGTAATCAATAAACCAATTCAATCCTGAATACATTTGTAGACCATCGCTTATGGGATGCAAATAAACATAATCATATTTGATTGTTCGCCAAAACCGCTCGATAAACACATTGTCAATGGCACGTCCTTTTCCATCCATGCTTATCTTAATGTTGATATCCGGCCGTTCCAGATATTCTGTCCAAAGAGCACACGTAAATTGACTCCCCTGATCTGAATTGACGATTTCGGGTGCCCCATATTCGGCGATACCCCTTTTTAATACGCTAAGCACATGGGACGCATCCAGCGTATTGTGAAGGTCCCAGGCGACTACATATCGGCTGTAAACATCTATGGCTGCCGTCAGATACAAAAAGCCCTTAGCAACAGGAATGTAGGTTATGTCGATTGCCCAGACCTGATTGGGTCTTTGGATGCTCAATCCCCTAAGCAAATAGGGTCTTATGTATTTGACCAATCCCAGCATACTTAAATTCCGCTTGGGGTATATGGCCATGAGGCCCATGAGACGCAGCAAACGACGAATCCGCTTCACATTCACCGCAATACTCAAGGTTTGTAGATAATCCTGAAGTCTGAGTACCCCGTCCGTAGGGTGATTCAAGCAATGCTCATCCAAAATTCGCATAATCTCAAGATTTTCAGGCGATTCCCCCCTGGGATGGTAATAAGTTGAACTACGGCTAATCCCAAGTAACTGGCACTGCCTGCGCTTGCTAATCCCCGCTATTTCAGAAACTAAGCCCATTCTTTCACGGACAGACCGGCTTTCACAGAAGTTTTTTTTAACCAATCGAGCGCCATCTCCAAACGCCCTATTTTAGCATAGAGACGCTCCCGTTCCTCATCAAAATCCGACTTTGGACGCTCTGTCTCAAAAACAACATTGGATCGCTCAATGAAATCTCGTTTCCAGGTAGTGATCATGTTTGGATGAAGCTTATAACGAGTGGCTAGCTCAGCCAATGACTCACGCTCCTTGAGCGCTTCGATGGCTACCTCTGCCTTGAAAGCAGATGAAAATTTTCTTCTTTTGGTTTTCATAGGGTACTGATAAAGTTAATGGAAATAAACTTAACCAGTGGTCCGAAAATCGGGGAGTACTACACCCTGATAGGATAAAATTAAGTTGTGCAACGTTTGATCGCAGGCCTCAAATGAATGCTCCTGCTTCAATACATTCAGAACGGCCGGCATTCCGCCCGTAATGAGGTATCGCTTACACTGATCCAGTAAGTCGTTGAAAAAATAGTCGGGCAGGGCTTCTAAACTGT
>CAIRNW010000059.1 GCA_903879995.1 uncultured Bacteroidota bacterium | reverse complement strand
TACCTTGGTTGAACCGTCTGGATGTAAAAATCCTTCAGGATTTGTTTGCAAATATTAAAGGCACTAAAAATGTGCTGCAATTCAGCATCGATATTTTCAATGCTGGCAACCTGATCGATCCAGGATGGGGTAAATTGAAAACTATCAATAATAGCCGTGTACTGGCCATTACCAATGCTACCAGCTTGGTTCCTGGTGGTACAGTTCTACCTATTTATCGTTTGGCAAGTGCTAATGGTGATATCATTACCAAAACTTTCCGCGATAACGTTAGTATTGCTTCCACTTACTCCATACAGTTTGGCTTACGTTACCTTTTTAATTAATTCGTAATTCATAACATTTTAAAGCCGCTCCTTGAGAGCGGCTTTTTTAATAAAAATAGGTATGGGCTTAAACTACAAAACATTTACCCTCGGCGTAGAGGAAGAGTACATGGTACTGGACCCTATATCCTTTGAGCTTAAAAGCCATCAACAAAAACTAGTCCGAGAGGGACAAAAAGTTTTGAAGGATAAAGTAAAAGCTGAAATGCACCAGGCTGTTGTAGAAGTGGGGACCGATATCTGTGCAGACATTGAAGAAGCATACCGAGACGTAACTCATCTTAGAAAGACGATGTATGCAATTGCCAAGGAGTGCGGCTTTGCAATGGGAGCAGCCGGTACCCACCCTTTTAGTCATTGGCAAAGTCAATTAATCACAGAACACATTCGTTATAACGAAATAGTAAATGAATTACAGGAAGCAGCCCGTAGCAATCTCATTTTTGGCTTACATGTACATGTAGGCATGCAGAGTCGAGAAATGGCAAATCATATAGCGAACAGTACTCGCTATTTTCTTCCCCATATTTTTGCGCTTAGCACCAACTCTCCATTTTGGGAAGGGCGTAAAACCGGTTACAAATCTTTTCGAACAAAAGTCTTTGATAAATTTCCACGTACCGGCATACCCGATGCCTTTGATAGTATTGAGGCTTATGACAATTATGTAAAATTATTAATCAAGACCAACTGTATTGATAATGCAAAGAAAATATGGTGGGACCTTCGTGTTCATCCATACTTCAATACGGTAGAGTTCAGAATTTGCGACATCCCACTCACTGCTGAAGAAACAATCACCATTGCTGCCTTGTTTCAAGCCATTTGTGCTAGAATCTATATGTTACACTCAAAAAACTTGAATTTTATTCAATATTCTCGTACCCTTTTGAATGAAAATAAGTGGCGCGCTAGCCGCTATGGAGTGGATGGCCATTTGATTGATTTTGGAAAAGAGGAGGAGGTCAATACGCGCGCCTTGATCCAGGAACTGTTGGATTTCTTGGACCCTGTACTAGACCAATTAGGAAGCCGTGATCGCATCGCTGGCGTGGAAAACATACTTCAAAATGGAACGGGCGCTGACAGGCAATTAACTGTCTTTGAAAAAAACAGCGATTTAAAAGAAGTAGCTTCGTTTATTCATTCTCAATTTTTAAAAGATATATAATACATTATGAAAAAAGGTATTTTTTATACGGCATTAGCCTTTACCCTTTTGCTTTCGGCATGCTCGCAAAAAAAAGCAGACTTATTAGTTTACAACGCTAAAATCTATACGGTTGACTCTACCTTTTCTGTAGTGGAGGCGATGGCTATCCAGGATGGAAAAGTGCTGGAAACAGGAAGCTTATCCTCGCTCTCAGCCAGTTACTCATTCACTGAAAAAATGGATGCCGAAGGAAAATTCATTTATCCTGGCTTTATAGATGCGCACGCACATTTTGTTGGCTATGCCCTCAACTTGCTTCGGGTTAATTTAGTTGGAACAAAAAGTTGGGAGGAAATCCTTGAAAAATTACAAGTTTTTGCAAAAGAAAATCCAACTGGATGGATCTTAGGCGAAGGTTGGGATCAAAATGATTGGCCCGAAAAAAAATATCCTAACCCTGCTCTTCTCAATAAACTGTTTCCAAACAGACCGGTGCTGCTGACCCGCGTGGACGGACATGCCGCTATTGCAAATTCATTTGCTTTACAAGAAGCAGGTATCAAGGGAGGAGAAAAAATGACAGGCGGAGAGATTCTTGTTGAGAATGGGAAACCAACAGGTGTATTAATTGATAATGCAGTTGAGCTGGTGAACAAAATCATACCCCCGATCAGCGAGGCCGACTTCCAAAAGGCCATTAAAAAAGCCCAAGAGAATTGTCTGGCGGTTGGACTTACCACCATTGATGATTGCGGACTTGATGCATCGGTGGTAGAGCAACTAAAAGCATTACAAAAGAATGAATCCCTCCTAATTCGACTTTACGTCATGCTAAGTGATAAACAATCTAACTATGCTTATGCTGAAAAAAATGGAATATTGATCTCTGACAGGCTTACTGTAAGAAGTTTTAAAGTATATGGAGACGGCGCACTGGGATCCCGCGGTGCTTGCCTCTTAAAAGATTATAATGACAGAGCTGGTCATCGAGGATTTCTTTTGAGTGACCCTGCTCACTTTGACAGTGTAGCAAATTGGTGTGCCTCGAAAGGATGGCAAATGAATACGCATGCAATCGGTGACAGTGGAAATCGTACTATACTTTCTACTTATGCACGCTACTTAAGACCTGGGAACAACAATCGTTGGAGAATTGAACACGCCCAAGTGGTAAACCCAGCAGATCTTGATTTTTTTGGGCAATATCAAATTGTTCCCTCCGTGCAACCGACGCATGCAACCTCCGATATGTATTGGGCTGAAGAACGGCTCGGAAATGAACGTATTGCACATGCGTACGCCTACCAGACATTATTAAAACAAAATGGCTGGATTCCACTGGGAACAGACTTCCCGGTTGAAGATATTTCTCCATTTAAAACCTTTTATGCGGCGGTAACCCGAAAGGATGCAAAAGGATGGCCTGATAATGGCTTTCAGGTAGACCAGGCATTAAGTCGAGAAGAGGCGATTCGGGGTATGACTACCTGGGCAGCACGTGCTAATTTTGAAGAGGGAAAAAAAGGAAGCTTGGAGAAAGGAAAATGGGCTGATTTTATCGTATTGGATCAAGATTTAATGACCATTAGTCCAGCGTATATCTTGAATACAAAAACGCTGAGCACTTATATCAACGGCAAAAAGGTATATAGCGCTACGCGATGAATAATTTTGTTCAACCATTCAAGTTTCGTATTGCGGTTTTAGATCTTTATCAGGGTGCCGCAAATCAAGGTATGCGTGGCATCCAAACGATACTTAAAAAATGGAGTGAACAAAAAAGTATTCAGCCCCAAATCGATTACTTTGACGTAAGGTCAAAGAATGAAATACCAGATCTTTCCTACCATGCTTATATTTCAAGTGGAGGATCCGGCAGCCCGTTGGATTCGAGATATGAAGACTGGGATATTGCCTGGTGTCAATGGCTAGAGAGGGTCCAGCGTTGGAATAGCGATCCTTCGCAACTCAATAAAAAGTATGTCTTTTTGATTTGTCATTCTTTCCAATTAGCCTGTCGATATTTTAATACAGGCTTAGTTTGTAAAAGACGGTCCACTGCCTTTGGCATTTTTCCAGTGCACCTTCAGGTGGAAGGGAAAAAAGAAGTTGTATTTGAGGGCTTAAACGATACCTTTTATGCCGTGGATAACCGGGATTACCAAATAATACAGCCTCGCTTAAAGCAAATACAGCAAATGGGCGGGCAATTACTTTGTATTGAAAAGGAAAGACCGCATGTGCCCTATGAGCGCGCGGTAATGGGTTTACGCTTTGATCCCTATATGATTGGGACGCAATTCCATCCTGAGGCAGACCCTATTGGCATGGCACACTATTTGAATCAAGAGGAAAAAAGAAAACTGATTATTGAAAATCATGGCGAAGAGAAACTAAAGAATATGCTGGAACACCTTCAAGATCCGGACAAGATCAGCTGGACCCAAGCACATGTTCTTCCTAATTTTCTAACGCAAGCCTATTCTAATTTATCCGCAACATTGAATTGATAAAATTGAATTCATTTGAATGATACCCACGATTCGTCAACTGTATAATAGTTCATTTACTCAAAACAAGTATGAATCGCTTGTCTCTTGGATTGAGGAACAATACCCCGCTACCCTGGATTTTAGAATAGCAGAAACACCCCTGTTTATTTCCAAACAATTCACTACGGAAATGACAGAAACCTGCCGGTATATATTATCAACTATACAAGAAACTTCTTTTACTGCCTTAACAGAAAAAGCAATACCCGATCAATTTAGAATAGAGGGGCCTGAGGAAAAACCGCTATTTATGGCTTTTGACTTTGGTATTTGTAAAAATGAGTCAGGTAAACTGATCCCCCAACTGATCGAAATGCAAGGATTCCCTTCTTTATTCGCTTATCAGCTGCTACTGGATAACGCATTCCGCAAGCATACTTCCATACCGCAGGGATTTTCTGCCTTCTTGAGCAATTGGACTGAGGCCGAATACAAGGATAATTTCAAAAATATTGTACTGGGAGCACATAAACCGGAGGAAGTAATTCTTCTGGAATTATTCCCTGAAAATCAAAAAACTAAAATCGATTTTGCTGTAACCGCTACACTCACAGGCATAAAAGCTGTTTGTTTGACTCAATTGATACGGAAAAATAAGGAACTATTTTACGAGCATGAAGGGAAAATGCAACCCATCAAAAGGATCTATAACCGACTTATTTTTGACGAACTTCAACAACAGCCCCTTGCTATCCAGGAATCCCTATTAAAAATTAAAGGAGAGATAGAGGTGGAATGGTGTATACATCCCCATTGGTTTTACAGAATCAGCAAGTATCTACTCCCCTTTTTACATCACCCCAATATCCCAAAGACTTACTTTTTAAATGAAATAACCCAACTCCCTTCTGATTTGGAAAACTACGTATTAAAGCCGCTGTTTTCATTTGCCGGTCAAGGCGTGCTACTGGATGTAACGAATGTTCAACTTGAAAAAATAAAGGATCCTGAAAATTGGATCTTGCAACACAAAGTAAACTATGCAAATTGCATCAATACCCCCGATGGTTTTGCCAAAGCTGAAATTCGGTTGTTTTATTGGTGGATCCCCGGCCAGTCCACTCCTATCCCAGTTAATAATCTGGGAAGAATTAGCAAAGGAGAGATGATTGGAACCCGATACAACATGGATAAAACTTGGGTAGGTAGTACTTGTTGCTACTTTGAACAATAAAAATGGAGCATTCATTTAAAGATTATTATCAGATATTGGGCTTGGAACCTGGAGCTCCCCCCACTGCAATAAAAAAAGCCTGGCGAGAGCGAGTAAGGCAATCTCACCCTGATGCACTGCAGGAAGGAGTAAGCGGGGTTTATAACTTTCAAGATATTCAGGAAGCCTATGAGGTATTAATCAATCCTGAGAAAAAGGAAAAATACCTACAGCAACGGTGGTTACAGCAAGTATACCAAAGCAAAACACTCACTTCTCCAACCGACCCTTTTTCGCTTTTACAATCAATGATTCAATTCGAAAAAAGGGTAAATCGGATGGATAGCTATCGCTTAGATCTAGACTTTATCAAACAAACCTTACTGTTTTTATTTTCTCTTACTTCCATCCAATTCCTAAACGCAGCAAAAGAAACTGTTATCAACCACCAACTCTGTAACCTGTATTTGAGATGTGTGACTAACTTACCAAGTTTTCTTCAAAAAGACTTATTAGAGGTTCTTCAACAAATAAAGGATCCTACGGTTCAACAACAAATTGAGCAATACAAAAAAACAAACCAGCTTCGATGGTTCATCGAAAAATATCAACTCTTG
>CAIRNW010000058.1 GCA_903879995.1 uncultured Bacteroidota bacterium | reverse complement strand
TCCAAATAATCACAGTGTTGACTCAACCCTCACGGCTGAAAAAAAATCACTGGAGCAGGAAGTCTACGACACCCGCTTCAAGCTGAATTTATTGTTGGAGATTACGGATGCGGTGCACTATATCTCGTATCGAACGCAGCCGGGAAAGAGCTTTTATTCTGACCGTTGGGAAAAATTGTTGGGCTTTTCGCCACATGACGTTGCAGATCCATTAGCTGAAAAAAACAAACTAGTGGTAGTGGATTCGTTAGACGCATACGAGGCAGCTTGGGAAAGTTTTCAGCAATCAGGCCATTCTACCATAAAGTACCAACTACAACATCCTAAAACAAATAAACGGATATGGATTGAGGAAGTAGTACATAAAAAGTTTGACGTAGTAGCCAACGACGAAGTATGGGCAGGAACGATTCGGGATATCAGTGGAGTAGAGTTTTACAAAGAATATATCGAGGAAAGTGAGAGACGCTTTAAAAAAATTGCGGACAGTGTACCTATTATGATTTGGGTGTCGGACGAAAATGATAATGTAGTATATAACAATGAAAAAGCCAGGCAGTTTTTTGGAATAAAAGAGGAAGACCAATACTCCGTTGCGGATATGTCGAATTGGGTAGCTGATGAGTATCAGGAAATGGTTAAAAGGGAATGGGATAATAAAGTGGCAAACAGAGAGCCAATTGATGCAGAAATGCCCTTAAAGACGGCCACACCCGGAGAATATAAATTTCTTTCCCTGCGTGCAATTCCACGATTTTTAAAAAGTGGAAAGTTCATAGGCTATATAGGCGCTACCTACGATTTAACCAACGAATATAAATACAAGATGCAAGCTGAAACAAGCTTGCAAACCCTGCGAGCTAGCGAGGAAAAGTTTAGGACACTTTTTGAAAATTTAGAGCTGGGCGTATTGGAGGTGGATTTAAAAGACAGGATTATTTATACGAACCAAGCATTTAGTAAAATGCTTGGTTACACACACAAGGAAATTAAGGGGAAAATTGCACATGAATTATTTTTAACAAAACCAGAAGAAACTAAAACGTTTGAAAAAAATAATGCCCTGCGTGAGAAAGGGAAAGGATCGGTTTATGAATTAACCCTACAACGGAAAGATGGCAAACCTATAATAGTAGTAATCAGTGGTGCTCCTGTTTTTGATTTACAGGGTAATGTGAGAGGATCGGTAGGTATTCATTGGGATGTTACAAAAATTCGGACGCTAGAGAAATCTGTGCGGGAGCAGGAAGTGCGCAAAGAACAGGAGTTGGCAGAAGCGCGCTTACAAGCCGAAGATAAGCAGCGTTACGAAATTGGTCAGGATTTACACGATGGTGTAGGCCAAATGTTGGCCTATATCAATGTGTATATCGAAATGCTAAAATCAAAAGGTACACTTACCAAAAAAGAGCTCAAAAATCTAGAGTCCGCCTTACAAAATACAATACAGCAAGTACGCACTTTATCGCGGCTACTAGCGCCTCCTGAGTTAAAAGATATTGGACTTCGTGAATCAATTAAGGAGTTGATTAATTCCTGTACGGTAATGAAAACACCAACATTTAGCTTAGAAATTTATACGGCACAGGAAGATTATAATTTGAACTTAAGTAAAAAACGGATGGTGTATCGGATAATACAAGAATTACTCAATAATACATTCAAGCATGCAGAAGCGACACATGTTAATTTGTCTCTTCGCTTTGATAAAAAGAATCTCCAATTAGTTTACCAAGACGATGGTCGAGGGTTCGATCAACAGCATATCAAAAGGGGAATAGGGCTGGATAGTATCCAATCAAGGATAAAATTTCACCAGGGTACTTTAAAAATTGAGAGCGAACCTGGGAAAGGCACCACCACGCGAATCAGTATTCCTATCGGATAAACGTAGAGGCCTACCCTGGCAATTGGTATTTTCCCCAATGAAAAAAGCCATTCATTGCTGAATGGCTTTCTCAAAAATGAGTTGAAAAGCTTAGCTCAGGTGCTTACCGAGGTACTTTGCAATTTCAAACATAGACACCTGGCCTTTACCACCAAATACTGCTTTCAGATTAGCATCGGTGTTAACCATACGTCTGTTTTTGTTGTCTTGAAGTTTTTTGGACTTAATGTAGCCCCAAATCTTCTTAACAGCTTCTGTACGAGGAAGCGCCTTAGAACCTACTACAGCAGAAAGTGCCGCGCTAGGAGTCAATGCCTTCATGAAAGCCGCATTAGGCTTACGTGCAGACTTTTTCTTAGCGGGTTTTTTCTTTGCAGCCTTTTTCGCAGGCTTCTTTGCTGCTTTCTTAGCTACCTTTTTCTTGGCGGCTTTTTTAGCAGGCTTCTTTGCAGCTTTTTTAGCTTTCTTCTTAGTTGCCATTTTTCTAAATTTAGAATGTTAATGGGTTAGGAAATATTTCGATATCAAATATAGATTTTTTATCCGCTACCAAAAATTTCATTGAGAAAATTTATTTCCACCTATGTTGATTTCTCTGCTAACCCACAAATCACTTGCTTTGCAATATGGACCGATCCTGGCTATCCCGTACTACGCTTCTCATAGGAGAAAAGGCTGTTTTACACCTGAATAATTCCCACGTAATGGTCGTGGGCCTTGGGGGCGTAGGCTCCTTTGCAGCGGAGTTCATTGCCCGCAGCGGCATAGGGAAAATGACCATTATTGACGGGGACACCGTAGATCCTACCAATAGAAATCGGCAATTACCCGCGCTGGCTACCAACCACGGAGTATCCAAAGCGCTGATCATGAAAGAACGATTGCTAGCTATTAACCCTGAGTTAGAACTCAACGTGGTGCAGGATTTTGTAAATCCGGAGATGGTGTTAACACAATTAGCCAATAAACCAGATTACATCATTGACGCCATAGACAGCATTACGCCAAAACTCACCTTTATCAAAATGGCTATGGAAAGTGGAATTCCCCTGGTAAGCAGCATGGGTGCCGGTGCCAAACTGGATCCTACACGATTACGAGTAGTGGATATTTCCAAAACCTATAACTGCCCTTTTGCACAGCAAATCCGTAAGCAACTTAAAAGCAGATTCGGCATTCGAAAAGGACTAAAAGTGGTGTTTTCCCCTGAGGAACCGATTCGGGAAAGTTTAATGCTCACCGATGGACGCAATTATAAAAAATCAGCATACGGTACCATCTCCTACTTACCTGCCACTTTTGGATCAGTTGCCGCCTCGGTAGTAATTCGAGATTTAATCAAAGCGGCAAACACTGACCAGACTCAACTTCCCCAATGAGAAGGCTCACTGCTGGCCCAGTAAGTTGAAGCTATCTTGACAGCCTTATCACTATGCTATTTCAAAACCAGCAGGTGCTTACATTATTAAATTCATTTTATCACCCCCCTACCCATGCCACAAAAAACTGAATCATTCGCCTATTACATGATCAATGGTATCACCCTCTACCGGATCATCACCGCTCCATTGCTGG
>CAIRNW010000057.1 GCA_903879995.1 uncultured Bacteroidota bacterium | reverse complement strand
GCCACCGCTGCTCCTGCTGCCGCAACTCCGTCTGCTGCTGCTCCTTCCAATTCAACAAGCGCTCCTGCTGCAATCCCACCTTCCCCCGCCTCCCCTGGTTTGGATTTATCAAAAATGGATGAAGTGGTTTTAATGCCAAGACTGAGTGATACAATGGAGGTAGGCGTAATTGCGGGTTGGCATAAGCAAGTTGGCGATACTGTTAAAAAAGGAGACGTATTAGCTGATATCGAAACGGATAAGGCTACCATGGAATTGGAGAGTTACAAAAATGGGACGCTACTCTATATCGGCGCTGAAAAAGGTGAAAAAATTCCTGTAAACGGATTGCTTTGTGTAATTGGTGAAAAAGGAAAAGTAGATATTGATGCGATTGTTGCAGCCGCTAAAGCGGGTAATTCCTCCTCGACACAAACAACTGCGGCTACAGCTCCCACCACTTCAAACCCAATTGCGGCAGCCCCCGTAGTTGACACCCTAGCTACTACTCCCACGCTTGCAACACCAATGACTAATGGAAGAATCAAAGCCTCTCCATTAGCTAAAAAAATTGCACAGGATAAAGGAGTTGACCTTGCCTCCCTGCGTGGAAGCGGAGATGGTGGGCGCATTATCAAAGCTGACTTGGATAATGTTGCTGCAAGTGGAAAATCAACTCCAGTTGTAAACACCGCACCTGTCTACACCGGTCAAACCACTGAAGGATTTACAGATATTCCTAACTCACAAATGCGAGGTGTCATAGCCCGCAGGTTAGCTGAAAGCAAGTTTTCTGCTCCTCACTTTTATCTCAAAATGGAGATAAATATGGACCAGGCAATTGCGGCTAGAACACAATTGAATGAAGTGAGTCCGGTCAAAGTTAGCTTCAACGATTTTGTTATTAAAGCAGTAGCCCTGGCACTTCGTCAACATCCAGCGGTTAATGCATCTTGGATGGGTGATAAAATCAGACGTTACCATCACGTTCACGTTGGCGTTGCAGTTGCAATTGAAGATGGACTGATTGTTCCGGTGGTAAGATTTGCTGATAATAAAACGCTTCCTCAGATTGCGGCTGAAGCAAAAGAACTAGCTGCTAAGGCCAAGAGTAAAAAACTACAACCCAACGAATTCACCGGAAATACATTCACCATCTCTAATTTAGGAATGATGGATATTGATGAATTTACAGCCATCATCAATCCGCCTGACAGCTGTATTCTAGCAGTGGGACGAATTAGTGAAAAAATTGTTCGCAAGGCTGATGGATTTGCAGCAACACAAGTCATGAAAGTAACGTTGAGTTGTGACCATCGCAGTGTGGATGGTGCATCCGGAGCGGCTTTCTTACAAACAGTCAAGAAATTCCTGGAGAATCCCATCCAATTATTCCTGTAAGTTAGTACTGCAACAAGGCTAACTTACCATCCATCGTAGTCACCAAGACCTTATTGTTTCCGATAGGCCTAACCGTGTTTACCATTGAGTTATCGAGCTTATGTGCCCAACTGACTTTTTGAAGTATTGGATCAACAGCGTAGACTACGCCATTGCGGGTACCAAAGAGCAACAACCCCTTTTGTTCTATTATCATTGAGGGCACGTGTTCGTACCCAAAACCTACATGCATTTTCCAGGCAGCTCCTTGGGGATTAGCACTGGCTTGGTATGCAACCAGGGTATCCTGCATCGATTTTCCAAATATCCAATTGCCATCCTTTGAAATTCCAATTGATTCACGCACGCCGCCATCTTTAGCACGCCAACGCGTTTGGCCAGTTGTCAAATCAATGGCAGTAGTAAATCGATCGGGTGCCATTATAAAAACAGTTCCATGGGAAGCTACAGGTATACAAGAGGCCGGAGAAAAATTCCTGACCATACTTCCATTGTTCCACTTCCATGCTAATTTTCCTGAATGCCTTTCGATGGCGTACAAATGCCGGTCCCAGGCACCAACAATAACTTTACCTTCCGCCAGTAACGGTGTACTCACTACGGGTCCATCAAGGCCTTCAAATTGCCAGATTAACTTTCCAGTCTGAAGCTGTAAGGCTACCACCCGGTGATCGCTGGTGCCAATATAGACTGTATCTCCAGCTAATACAGGTGAACCTAATACGGCTGCACGCGCTTGCCATTTCCAGTGCAATTTTCCTGTTTGAACTTGCAAACAATACACGGCACCGTCGGCAGATCCTACTACTACCTTATTTTTTTGAATAGCGGGGGAGGAATAAATAGGCCCCTGCGTTGCAAATTGCCATTTACGTTCTCCAGTTTTAGCTGCATATCCATTTATAATCCCCGCTTGATTTCCTACAACCACCCAATTAGTCGACCAGGCGGGAGTGGAAATGATATTAGCCTGATCTGCTACTTCCCAAACGCGTTTTACCTGCTGATAGGACTCGTTAATTTCATAAGAGGGCCTCGAGAAATTAGTGAGGGAGGAAATTTTGCTAGCCTGTAAAGACAGCGCATTCCATACAGGAAGTGTTCTCCTTCCTGGTCTGCGTTCAGCAAAAAAAATACTGTCAGTTCTCCATTCTACAATATTGTATCCCCCCACTTCAGCTTTTGCACGAAGATTAGAACGACCCATCACACCAGGTATCCCTTCAAAATCCATTTTTCTATTGGCATGCCCATGTCCACAAATGGCCAGCTTGGTATTTTTTTTTCGAATCCGGTCTGTTACCTCATACCAGTTATCCAGGGAATTATCCAAGGGATAATGATTGACCATTATTATTGGAGTACTATCTGCTAAAGTTGACAAGGTGCTATCCAACCAATTTACGGCATCACGAGGAACATGCCCATCACTCATTCGTACATAAGGACCGGATGCGCAACCAATAAATTGTACACCGGCAAATGAAAAACTAAACCGGTCCATTCCAAAAGTCTGCAAAAATCCAAGTCCACCACTTTCGCTCCATCCGGTATCATGATTACCAGGAATGATATACCAAGGAACGTTTAAACTATCCAAGATTTTTTTTGCGAGCAGTAATTCCTCATGTGTTCCTAACTCGGTGATATCTCCGGTCAGCAACACAAAGGCAATATCTTTTTGTTCATTGATATCCTGTACCGTTCGTCTTAAATCCTCCTCAGCAGCACCATTGGGCGACCCGATATGTGTATCGGTTACAAATGCAAAACGGAAGGGCGTTTGCTGGGCTGGTAAACTCAAACAAATAAAGAGGGTAAAAACAAGCAATTGAAACTTCATAAAGGAAAATTACTAAAGATTTGCCAGGTCTACCTTTTCCTTTTTTTATTGGTGTAGCTTTACAAGATGGGAAATTTAAAGTCTACACTGGTATTAGGGGCATCTGAAAATCAAGACCGATACAGCAACCGCGCCATCAAAGACCTGCAATTTTATCAGCATCCGGTTTATGCGATTGGTGCAAAAACAGGTATGGTTGGCAGTACTCCCATCCATACAGAATTGATTTATCCATCCGAACTCGATACCATCACCCTCTACCTCTCCGCAGAAAGGCAAAAACCATACTACAATTATATCACAG
>CAIRNW010000056.1 GCA_903879995.1 uncultured Bacteroidota bacterium | reverse complement strand
GATAGAGGGATAGTGCAGTCTGCTCAGTCATCGTCATACGAACACGACAAACTCCTTGCGATGGGTTTGGAAAAATGAACGTATTAAAATCCGGCCCATAGCTGCCAAATTCAAGGGGCAGATAATCTTGAATGGTTTTGCCCGGCTCTGATTTAAGTTGGAACCGAGAGAGGTGACTTTCCCCCTCATCCTCCAGGTAAAATCTCACTGTTTCGGCTTCACTGCTGTTAACAACCAGAGTCACATAGCTTTTGCTATTATGAAGAAAGGTATAACCAGCACCCCGGGTTTCGTTACCGACCATTGCCACAATCAGACGCCTTTCGGGGATTGGCTTCCCGTTAAACGTGACCTCTCCATAAGCAGAAGTGCTATTGGAATAAGGTTTTATGATTCTTACCAATTCTTGCTCATCCCATGTTATTTTAAATTGGGAATTACTTTTTTCCAGTAGGTCTTTAGGATAAAATAGCGTTGCTGGTTCATTCATCTCAACCCAGTAGCCCTGGCCTGGCTGCATGATAGAAAGCGTATTAAATATAGGAGGTGCCATCGGATCAAAAGAGGCAAAAACATTTTTTACTAATTTCACCTTAGGAAGTACAGAAGCTAGCGCATCTGTTGGTGGTAAAGCCTGATAAGGCAAATAACCGATTAGGTTCCATCCTTTTTTCAACTGGATAGGCGTTGATTCCGGATTAAGTTTATACCCTTTAACTTCCCAGATACTATTTGCTTTCATACTAACCCAGTAACCGGCCCCTGGCTCAATATTGAGTAAGCTGTTGCCAACGGGGAGATCAGGATTGAAAACCTTATCAATATCCTTTACCCTTTCGAGGTTGCGGGACTGAATCAAATTCTTGAAAACATCGCTTACACCATCCTGCAATGGATCTAGATAGGTAGAAACCAGGTTCCAACCCGGGTTTAACGGAATACGCTGATTTGAAAGACCTCCTCCTGACAGAGAAAATAAATCACTTCGACAACCTGCACCAGATATCGCATAAACCTGTAGCTGGCCCAACTCCCTTTCGCCAATCCATTGAACCTGTACACTTGATGTGCCCTGTCCGCTAACAATCCGACCATTTGATATAGTCCAGGCATAGTTCATTCCTGGCAGTTCTGTGGTGGCGTAGGTTACGAGTCCTGAGACACCAGGCGCGGAAGTTTCCCGAATTCCCTGAAGAACAGGTTTGGGGCGCAAAACGAACGACTTACTTACAGCACTCTCGCAACCATCTTTCGAAGTTGCGGTAACGCTGTAGGTTCCGCTGTTTGCAGGGACTATTTTTAAAATTGCCCCTTTCAATCCAGTATTCCAGGTGTACTGGTCAAAATCTCCTCCACTTGCCATCCAAACAAGCGTATCCCCCTCACAAAGAGTCTCCTGTCCGGACAACTCCACTTTCAAAGATTGCCCCGTAACCGTTTTTCGTGCCAGATTACCAGAGGCATCATAGCTGAATAAGGTAATCTGGGCATGGGTAGAAAGAGATAAAAAATATATGATTAGAGCAGTTAATTGTCTCATTACTTTATATTTTATTTCTTAATATTTGTATTAATTGTAGCGCTACAAGAAAACGAGCCAAAACCAACGCCACCCTGGATTGTTACTCCATCCGTCCCAATTAAAGCTTTCCCTGAGGCTTGAGCGTATCCTCCTAAATTAAAATCCTTACCGACACCACCTCTTATATTGATAAATTCTATATCCTCTGTTAGCCAATTTACTGAAGTCTCTGCTTGGAGACAGTACGTTCCTCTGCAAATTTCCGTAGAATTGGTTACGGCACCCGTGGATGAAAGTCCAAAACTTTTTCCAAAAAAATTATTGCCCGCTTTGCCCTCACATCCAGTACTACCCGTAGTCTGCAAAACACCCATCTTTTCACCTACATAAGCAGTGGCTACATACGCTGCTGCGGCAATTAATATTTTATGTAAAACGTTGTTATAGAGATAGACACATGCTCCAGAAGTGGCTCCATTCACAAATTTACCCCCGCCAAGTTCAGAAGCAGTTCCTCCAACTACAGCGCTTGCAACGGTTCCAGTATAGATATTACTTGTCAATCGGTCTACCATCGGAACGGCAGCTTCAGTAAAAGCCCCAGCTGCAAATCCGTGTTCAAACTTACCACCGG
>CAIRNW010000055.1 GCA_903879995.1 uncultured Bacteroidota bacterium | reverse complement strand
GCAGCAATTCAATGCGTTGTCGAAGTACGCAAAAAATTTAAATGACCTGGCTCGTCAAGGAAAGTTGGATCCGGTGATTGGACGTGATGAAGAAATCAGAAGAACCTTACACATATTATCTCGTCGTACTAAAAACAACCCCATATTAGTAGGAGAGCCGGGGGTAGGAAAAACTGCAATTGCGGAAGGTATTGCACATCGGATCATCAATGGGGATGTGCCAGAAAATTTAAAGTCAAAAGTTATTTATGCGCTGGATATGGGGCTATTGATTGCCGGCGCTAAATACAAAGGTGAGTTTGAAGAACGACTAAAAGCAGTTGTAAAGGAGGTAGGGGATTCCAACGGAGACATTATTCTTTTTATTGATGAAATACACACGTTGGTGGGAGCTGGTGGTGGAGAGGGAGCGATGGATGCGGCTAATATTCTAAAGCCTGCACTTTCTCGTGGTGAATTGAGAGCAGTGGGTGCCACGACGCTGAATGAATATCAAAAGTATTTTGAAAAAGATAAGGCACTGGAACGTCGATTTCAGAAAGTGATCATAGAGGAGCCCAATAATGAAGATGCTATTTCTATTCTGCGCGGTCTAAAAGATAGATACGAAACACATCACCATGTTCGAATCAAAGATGAAGCGATCATTGCTGCTGTAGAGCTGTCACATCGCTACATCACCGATCGATTTTTACCAGACAAGGCAATTGATTTGATTGATGAAAGTGCTGCAAAACTTCGTTTAGAGATGAATTCGATGCCTGAGGAATTAGATACATTGGAACGACAGATTCGCCAGCTTGAAATAGAAAGAGAAGCCATTAAAAGAGAGAATGACGAGGTGAAGTTGAAGGAATTGAATACTGAAATCGCAAACCTGGCCGTTCAACGAGATACATTGAAGGCAAAATGGGTGGCTGAAAAGGAGTTGGTGGATCAACTGCAAAAAGCAAAGCTTACCATTGAGCAATTAAGGCAGGAGGCGGAGCGGGCCGAGCGGGAAGGAGATTATGGTAAGGTAGCTGAAATTCGGTATGGTAAAATTAAGGAACAGGAAAATTTAGTGGCCACACTCAGTAATCAACTATCGCAGGAAACAGAAAAACGGTTATTGAAAGAGGAAGTAGAT
Organism: uncultured Bacteroidota bacterium; assembly: GCA_903879995.1. GTDB lineage: Bacteria > Bacteroidota > Bacteroidia > Chitinophagales > Chitinophagaceae > JJ008. The sequence goes on along the minus strand of CAIRNW010000055.1, from coordinate 6,615 downwards.
GCCGAGGATATTGCAGAGGCGGTGGCAAAAGCTACTGGAATCCCTGTGGCAAAAATGCTACAGTCAGAAAAAGATCGACTGATATATCTGGAGAATCATTTGCATGAGAGGGTGGTAGGCCAGGAAGAAGCAATCACCGCCGTTTCTGATGCTATCCGTCGAAGTCGTGCAGGTTTACAAGATCCCAAGCGTCCGATTGGGTCATTTATTTTTTTGGGAACAACCGGTGTAGGTAAAACAGAATTAGCAAAATCGCTTGCACATTTTTTATTCGATGACGAGTCGATGCTTACCAGGATTGATATGAGTGAGTATCAGGAAAAACACGCGGTAAGTCGATTGGTAGGGGCGCCTCCAGGTTATGTAGGGTATGAGGAAGGCGGACAGTTGACGGAGGCCGTGCGAAGGAAACCGTACAGCGTAATCTTGCTCGATGAGATTGAAAAAGCGCACCCGGATGTCTGGAACATATTGTTACAAGTGCTTGATGAAGGTCGTCTTACAGACAATAAAGGAAGGGTAGTTAATTTCAGGAACACAGTGGTGATCATGACCAGCAATTTAGGAAGTGAGCTGATTATGGAGGCATTTGATGGAGTAACGGAAAAAACACTTTCTGTTGTTACTGCACGTGCTAAAGAACAAGTGATGGAATTGCTTCGAAGCACAGTAAGGCCTGAGTTTTTGAATCGAATTGACGAAATCATCTTATTTCAGCCATTACTTCCCAAAGACTTGGTTGGTGTATTACAAATTCAATTAAATGGCTTGAAGCAGTTACTAGCCACTACTGGAATCGAACTTCGTTTTAGTGAATATGCCTTGCGATACCTAGCTGAACAAGGATATGATGTTCAAATGGGAGCAAGACCTTTGAAAAGGCTGATACAAAAAGAAATCGTGAATACGCTGAGTAAAAAAATTGTGGCCGGTGAGATCGACAAGGAAAAACCAGTTTTAGTAGATGTTTTTGATAACACAGTTGTTTTCAGAAATGAGTTGCTCGATGCAACGACTGCCAAAAAGGGTTAATTTTTGTTTAGCTATTTATTCTTAAAAATCTTTATGATTCAACATAAACTGAGCATTTTACTTCTCAAAATGGGAGTAAATGCTTAGTTTAAATTGCCAATAACGTTTCATAATATAATGATTATTAATAAATTATATAATTATTGTTAAAAATTACAAATGTCAGCAGCCTTGAGGGCAAAATACCCTACCTTCAGCCGGTTGACAATTTAGTCAACACTATGGTCCTCTTCTTGTTATACAATTGTGTAAATAAGAATAGGGTCCTTAAAAATAGATTTAAATGGCTTTCAAGAAAGATGATATTGTAATAATTGAACCGCGCGAAATATTTGTGGGGAAAAAAGATGCTCCCGTGACGCTGATGGAATTTGGTGAATATGAAAATGAGGAATGCGCTAAAGTCAATGAAATTGTAAAGCAATTGCTAGAAGAATTTGATGGCAAGATCAAATTTCAATTCCGTCATTTTCCTCTTACGTTAATTCATCAGCGCAGTTTAAAGGCGAGTGAGTCTGCTATTGCAGCTGCACAAGAGGGTAAGTTTTGGGAAATGCATAATGTGCTTTTCAACAACCGAAGAAATTTAGGTACTACCAGCCTCAAGCTTTACAGCAAAGAGGCCGGAGTAAAGAATAAAAAATTCTTAGATGATTTGGTGAATGGTGTTTATGGATGGCAAGTGCAAGACGATTTGAAAGAAGGGCATAGCCTTGGCGTTAAAGAGTTGCCTGCATTTTTTATCAATGATACACCCTTCAATGGCAAGCCTACCTATGCTAATTTAAGTACTGCCATCAAGAATGCTTTACGCAGAGCAAAAACAAAGTCTCCAGCTAAGAAGGCAAGAGTTTCTGCACCTGCAAATAAACCAGCACCCCGACAGAAGCAAAGAGCCTAAGGTCTCATGATTACCAGCTTGCAGGAATTTTCTCGTCCCTTTTTTATTGGAGTTGCAGGAACAGGAATGAGTGCGTTAGCGCAATACCTGCAAGGAATTGGTATGCAGGTATACGGAAGTGATCGACAGTTTAGTAATAATCAAGGGCAATCTATTCGATTACAACTAACCGAGGCTGGCATTCATTGTTTTCCGCAGGACGGTTCAGGTATGAATAACGGCATTGATTTGGTGGTTGTATCTACGGCTATTGAGTCTTCGGTGCCTGAGGTAAAAATGGCACAAGACAGAGGAATACCAATTATCCATCGCGCTACTTTACTTGCTATAATTGCTGCCAGCAAAAAAACAATTGCTGTGGCAGGCACCAGTGGTAAAAGCACCACGGCAGCCATGCTTTTTGATATCATGGAACTGGGGGGATTCGAGCCTAGTATAATTAGTGGGGCTGGATTAACAAGAATTATCCAGCAGGGTAAAATTGGAAATGCAGTAGTGGGGAAAGGTGATTGGTTGGTGATAGAGGCCGATGAAAGTGATGGCTCCATTGTGCAGTATCACCCTGAGATTGGTCTTTTATTAAATATCGATAAAGATCACGATGAGATCAGCACCTTGCTTTCTTTGTTTAGCCAGTTTCGTTCGCAAAGCCATCATTTTGTAGTGAATCAAACGCATCCAATAGCGGCCTCCTTATCAGTTGAACCAGCAAGGGATTTTAGGGTGGCTAACGCTTCTCCTCAATCTGGTTCTGCAGGATATATCGCCAATGATTTTTTTCAAAGGGGGTTGCAAATTCAATTTAGTATCAATGGGGAACCATTTTTTATAGAGCAAGTGGGTAAGCATAATATGGAGAATGCGTTGGCGGCTACAGCAGTAGCACATCAAATTGGTATTCCGCTATCCATTGCTGCAAAGGCATTAAGTCAATACCAAGGCATTTACAGGCGTCATCAGATACTAGGTCATAAAAATGGAATATGGGTAATTGATGATTATGCGCACAATCCTGCAAAATGTGCCGCTGCCATTACTGCTTGTCAGCCGGTTGCCTCAAAAGTAGTGGCCTGGTTCCAGCCACATGGCTATAAGCCCACTCGTTTTTTAAGACATGATTTTGTACAAGCCATAGCTGCAGCCTTGCGTCCGCAGGATGAAATTTGGATGAGTGAAATTTATTATGCAGGGGGGACAGCTGTAAAAGATATTTCTGCCGCAGACTTGATTTCAGATTTAAGAGATTTAGGTGTTCATGCAAATTTTGTAGAGGATCGTAATTTATTTCTTGCTGCAGTAAGACCTTCTTTGCAGTCAGATTGTGTTTTATTGTTAATGGGCGCACGCGATCCCTCGTTGGAGCAGTTTGCCAATTCTGTGTATAATCAGTTATAAGGAAGAAATCAATTTGTAGCCAGCCCCTGTCAGGAGCAGGCCTGCTACTATTGTAATTAGCATATAGCCGAAACCCAAATACCAATTTCCTGCTTTGAGCAACAGGAGTGACTCTTGCGAAAATGCGGAGAAGGTGGTGAACCCACCACAAAAACCGGTTATCAATAATAGTTGAATGGGTGAAGTTGACTGATTATTTTTTTCTGCGATGCCCCAAAATAAACCAATCAATAAGGAGCCTGTAAGGTTTACAAGTAATGTTCCTGTAGGGAATGCTGCCCCTGGAGTAGTATTAAATTCTTTTCCAATCCAGTATCGTAAAACCGAACCCACTCCTCCTCCCAAAAAAACAAATAAGAAAGAAATGTTCATGGTTGATTTGAGACAGCGGGGTGAACGTAGAGGTAGCTAAGGTCAACGAACCATTTATTTCCCTGCTTGAGAATTCGCAAGGTGTCCTTGTCGTTTTTAAAAGAGTTAGAGAAAATCAGAAGTGTGATGGAGTCATTTTCAATTTTGTTCTCATGAATTATGATAGAAGCACCCCGATAATTTTCTTTATCTGGTTGTGATAATCTATCGTATCCACGCGCCGCCACATCCAGGTAATTTAAGTTCAGTGAATCTGGCAGTAAATACTCTTTGGCAAGATCAAACTTTCCGTCCAAGGCCGCTCTTAAAAATTTACGACCGGCATCCACTTCATTCGAGGCCGTTATGGAAGGCTTTTCTTTTTGTTGGCACGCTGTACTTAGAAGAAGTAATAGATACAGCAATAGTTTTTTTTGCATCTATTACTACTGTTTTGGATTTTCACGCTCGTGCTCATGATTATAAGCTCGAAGTATTTGTTTGACTAAACGATGTCGAACTACGTCCTCCTCATCCAGCTCAATATGACCGATTCCATCAATATTTTTTAAGATGCGGACTGCAGTTTGAAGACCACTTCGCTGGTTGCGTGGTAAGTCTACTTGTGTCATATCACCTGTGATAATAGCCTTGGCGTTGGCTCCAATACGCGTCAGGAACATCTTCAATTGCAAGTCAGTTGCGTTTTGAGATTCATCTAGGATGATAAATGCATTATCCAGTGTTCGTCCTCTCATATACGCAAGCGGCGCTATTTCAATGGTGCGTGTAGTCATATAATAGCCCAACTTATCTGCAGGAATCATATCATCTAAGGCATCATATAATGGCCGTAGATAAGGGTCAATTTTTTCTTTTAAGTCTCCGGGTAGGAAGCCTAAACTTTCTCCTGCCTCCACGGCCGGACGGGTTAGTATAATTTTCTTGACTTGTTTATTTTTTAGTGCGCGCACTGCTAAAGCCACAGCCGTATAAGTTTTTCCGGTTCCTGCAGGTCCAATGGCAAATACAATGTCATTTCGATCTGCCTCTTGTACCAATCTTTTTTGATTAGCAGTTCGAGCTCGCACGGACTTTCCATTGGGACCAAATACAAGTACCTCGGCCGGATTTTTTTCTTGAAAATTGTCAATTATTTCAGCATCATCTCCACCCAGCACTTGTTCAAAGTACTGTTGACTCATGTGGCCATTTCGTTCCAGGTAAGAGACAATCAACGAGATTTTCTCACGTGCTGGTTCAATTTGCTCCGGTGCACCACTCAACTTTAATTGAGTGCCCCTGGAGAGGATTTTTAAGAGTGGGAATTTCTTTTTGAGGATATCAAGTTTTCCGTTGTTCACCCCGAAGAATTCTATCGGGTTAACAGTTTCTAGGTTGATGATGGCTTCTGTCAATTCGTATGGTTTTAACCAATATTAACATGGTTAAGTAGCAATTCCAATAATTACTTATCAACAATTGTGAAAATAATCTAAACTTAATTAGGGATGTGTCAGTACTTTATTACGGGCCAGCAGACAAGCTCCCATCACACCGGCTTTTTCTCCAAGCCTGGAGGTCCGAAGCTGTGTGTCATTATTAACAAGACTTAACGAATATTTATTGATAGCGCTTTTGATGGGAAGTCTAATGTAGTCCCCGGTTTCCGATAAAGTGCCACCCAGGATTAGCAACTCAGGGTTGAACAGATTGATCAGAACAGCCAGACCCTTTCCAAGTTTTTCACCTACCTCTGCCAATAATTCAATGCTTAGCATGTCTTCGTTATTGGCGGCATTGATGATATCCAAAAGATTGAGATCGGCCAGGTCCTTTTTCTTTTTTAGCGCTGAGGAGGTGTATCCTTGTTTGATTTTCTCTCTGAACTTTCTGACCAGGGATTGTCCTGATGCCTCTGTTTCCAAGCAACCTTTCTTACCGCAATGGCATAGAATTTCATTTGAAAAAAATGGAATATGTCCAAACTCTCCACTGAATCCCGATTTTCCATAGTAAAGCTTGCCATCCAACAAGATACCCAGCCCTATCCCGTAGTCCATGTTTACAAATAATACATTCTGTGCATTTGAAGCCTCTCCGTAATGAAACTCGCCAAATGCCATGGCCCGGGAATCATTCTCTAAGAAAGTAGGAATTCCTAATTCCCGATGGATGGTTTCAGCCAGGGGTTCTTCCTGAAAATGGAAATAGCTATAACTGTAACCGCTAGTGTTATTGATTCGACCAGATAGGTTAATGGCCAGCCCAAGAATTTTTTCTTTTTTGATGTTCTCGGTTTGTATAAAATCCCGAATACAATTCAAAAGTTGTTGGTAGGAGGCCTGTGTATTCTCTAATTTGTAAGGAATTTTTTCACGCTGACCAACCAAATGCTTTTTAAAATCAAGCAAACCGATATTGATATAATATCTTTTCACGTCCACTCCAACGAAATAACATGCATCAGCGACTAAGCCGTAGATGCTTGCCCTTCTGCCTCCGGTGGAGTCAAATTTTCCATTATCACGAATTAAACGATCCTCAATTAGTTCGTTGACCAAACTGGTGATTTTTGGTACACTCGTATTCAACTCCCGACTCAATTCGGTAATTGTAAACTCCCCATGCTGATCCAAATGGCTGAGAATACTTCTTTTTAGTGATTTGTTTTTATAAGCTACCCCTGAAACGTTGGAATCGTTAAACAATTCAACGATCCTGTGTGTGGTAGGTGGTGTCTGTTTTTTCATGGGAGTTGATCGGAGTATCTAAAGTATTTAAAAGCTGGGAAATGCCCTTGATTCAAAGTAACTAAATAAAAAAATTTAAAAAGATTGTTGGTTTTTATAATATTATTGACGAATTTGCTTCCAGACCTTATTTATCTGTAAGAAGTCAATTCATGCTTGCCAATCAAACTGCCGTACAGAATG
>CAIRNW010000054.1 GCA_903879995.1 uncultured Bacteroidota bacterium | reverse complement strand
AGCCAGCTGTCTATTACTCTTGTTCATCGGCAGAGCCAATACCAAGCATTTGTTACTAACGATTGGCCTGGCTATGATTCCTATTTTAATGCTTATTGGGGCAGCCGTATATCAACATCAGCAAGAAGAGCCTGAAGAAACAGTCGCAACACCAGTTAAGAAAGAGGAGGGAGCGTTAACGCGAAGAGTAGATACCTGGATTAATCGCGTGGAGAGTTTTATATATGGTAGTGATGATGTCAATACAGATGCATACCAGGTTAATCAAGCAAAAATTGCAGTTTCTAAAGGCGGTTTGCTAGGAGTAGGACCCGGTAACAGTACTACCCGGGATTTTTTACCACAAGCCTATAACGATTTTATCTACGCAATCATCATCGAGGAGTATGGATTAGTGGGGGGTGCTTTTATGGTATTTATCTATCTCGTTTTTCTATATCGGTGTATTCGCATTTTCAAACGTTGTCCGTTTGCATTTGGTGCGTTTCTGGCACTTGGATTAAGTTTTACGCTAGTCATACAAGCATTGGCTAATATGGCGGTAACAGTAAATCTCTTTCCAGTAACGGGGGTGACACTACCCCTGGTGAGTATGGGAGGGAGTAGTTTCATTTTTACTTGCCTCGCCATAGGAATCATTTTGAGTGTGGCACGAAATGTAGAACAGTTGGAAGGAAAAAATAAAGAAGAACAAGCAAATGCAGCAGCTGCATGAGTAAAAGAATGATCATAGCAGGAGGTGGAACGGGGGGACATATTTTCCCGGCATTAGCAATTGCGGGTGCCTTGAAAAGAATGGATGCCTCACTCGAACTGTTATTTGTTGGTGCCAAGGGAAGAATGGAGATGGAAAAAATTCCGCAAGCTGGTTACACGATCGTTGGATTAGATATCGCCGGGTTTGATAGAAGTTCATTGGTAAAAAACATCGGATTGCCTTGGAAGCTTTTGAAAAGTTTCTGGCAGGTCCGACAAGTCTTTAGGCAATTTCGTCCGCATGCTGTATTAGGGGTGGGTGGATATTCCAGTTTTCCTGTGGTACGCTATGCACAGACTGCTGGGATTCCTAATTTTTTGCACGAAGCCAATTCATATGCCGGTCGATCCAACCAACTCTTGGCAAAAAAAGCCACACAGATTTTTGCAGGAGTAAAAGGGTTAGAAAAGTTCTTTCCTTCTGCTAAAGTTTGTTACACGGGGAATCCAGTTCGTACTTCCATTGTACAATCTACGGTAACCACGGAAATGGGCCGCTTACATTTTGGCTTAAACCCTGCTGCTAAAACCTTATTAGTCGTGGGTGGGAGTTTAGGTGCCCGTTCAATCAACAAAGCAATTGAGGCAGGATTGAGTCAATTGGTTGAGGCCGGGATTCAAGTTATATGGCAAACCGGTAAGCATGATGCAGCGCGCTTGTCTACGCTCATGCAACGTTTTAAGGGAGTATGGGTGGGCACTTTTATTCAGGATATGGAATTTGCCTATGCGGCCGCCGATTTGGTAGTGGCTCGAGCAGGAGCACTCACGGTAGCTGAATTAGCAGTGGTAGGAAAGCCTGCTGTTTTTGTTCCATTTCCATTGGCTGCAGAGGATCATCAGACTGCTAATGCCAGACAGTTGGTTACGCAACACGCTGCTGAAATGGTACCGGATAGCGAGGCGCAGCAAAAATTAGTAAATGTGGTGTTGAATTTGATTATGGATAAAGACAAGCTCTTGCATATGCAAGAGCAATTGAGACCGCTAGGAATCAAAGATGCAGATCAACGGGT
>CAIRNW010000053.1 GCA_903879995.1 uncultured Bacteroidota bacterium | reverse complement strand
TCAACATTTCATCATGATTGCCGGTAACATACACAACCCGTGTGCCTTGGGCTAGTAAGTTTAGAATCTCTTTAATAACCTGCATATGGGCTGGGGGGAAGTAGCTTTTGCTAAATTGCCAGCCGTCTATAATATCTCCATTTAAGATCAGTAATTGGGGGGTAACGCTTTTCAAATAATGAACCAACTCCCTCGCATGACAGCCATAAGTGCCCAAGTGAATATCACTTAGCACCACCACATCGGGATTTCTTTTTTGCATTACTAACTGTTTACCGAAGTAAAACAGGGAACGTTAACTAGGTATTAAGTAGATGTTATGAAACCGTAAAGCATTTTTTTATTTTTTATTTATTTCAATCTGTAAATTTGAGACCGAAGTGAAACTGGCAGCCATCGACATAGGAAGTAATGCGGTCCGACTCTTAATTTCTGAGGTAGTCGAGCACACCGATCAAAATCCTGATTTTATCAAAACAGTATTAGTCCGCGTCCCCTTACGCTTAGGTTTTGATGTATTTGAAAAGGGATCCATATCAGTAAAAAAGACAGAACAGCTGGTAAAGACCATGCAGGCATATAAATTACTTCTGGATGTGTATGGTGTTAGAAATTTGAAAGCCTGTGCCACTTCTGCCATGCGTGATGCAGCCAATACAGCAGAGGTTTTACAGCGAATTAAAGTGGAGGCTGGAATTGCAGTCCGAGTAATCAGTGGTGAAGAAGAGGCAACACTGATTTATGAGAATCATATTGCTGATTATATGGATGCAGCAGAATCCTATCTCTATATTGACGTGGGCGGTGGAAGCACGGAGCTTACATTTTTTAGCGATGGAAAACTGGTATTCAAAAAATCTTTTAATATAGGCACCATACGATTACTAAAGGAGCAGGTTTCTTCTGAAAACTGGGAAGAGATGAAATCCTATATCCGTCAGAAAACCAGAGGTCATCACCATGTTACGGCTATTGGTTCCGGTGGTAACATCAACAAAATTTTTAATCTGTCAAAAAGGAAAGAAGGGAAGCCTATCGATTTGGAATTATTGAAACAGTATCACAAGGAATTGAGCGAACTCAGTATCCCAGAGCGGATGCAACAGTTTCGAATGCGAGAGGATAGGGCCGATGTGATTGTGCCCGCATTACAAATTTACATCAACGCTATGCGATGGGCAGACGCTGAAAGTATATTTGTTCCAAAAATTGGCCTGGCAGATGGCCTGATTCATACCCTCTATGAGGAAGTGATATCCAGAAAAGCGGTAGCCAAGTGATAATCAGCTGGTTGACTTAATGTGAAACAATTATTAATTCATATATACTTCTCCTCGGTTTCTCCCTGATCGATTAGCTTTGAGATATACCCTACTTGCATGCTAATTCCTCGTGACATCAGCTGGTTGTCATTTAATGGCCGTGTATTACAAGAAGCGAATGACCCAACTGTTCCCCTTCAACAACGTATTCGGTTTTTAGGAATATTTTCAAATAATCTAGACGAATTTTTTAGGGTACGTGTAGCTACGCTCAAAAGAATGTCGGACTACAGTGCCAGACGAAAAAAGCTCAATATTGAAATTGATGCTAACGCACAACAAATTCTGGACGAAATTCAGATGATTGTACTACGCCAACAAAACGAATTTGAACGAATTTGGAAAAATATACTGCAAGAACTCAAGCAGCACCGCGTGTATCTAAAAAATGAAAAACAGCTTACAAAACCGCAACAGCAGTTTGTCAGAGAGTTTTTTGAAACGCAGGTTAGAAATTACGTGATTCCATTGATGATCGAGACTTTACCTACCCTTCCTTACATCCGAGATAAGAGCATTTATCTGGGGGTGGTCATGCGGAAAAAAAATACGGCCTATCAGGATCAGTATGCTCTTATTGAAGTTCCCGTCAAATCTATGGGTCGATTTGTTCAGTTGTCTTCCCCTGAAAACGAAAAGCATATTATTCTTCTAGAGGATATTATTCGATTTAATCTTCCCCGGATCTTCCCTTATTTTGATTACGATCTTTTTGAAGCATGGCTGTTTAAAGTAACCAAGGATGCCGAACTGGAAATTGACCATGACCTCTCAACCAGTTTTGTAGAAAAAATGGCCAAGGGAATTAAGAATAGAAGGAAGGGTAAACCTGTTCGTTTTGTGTATGACAAGGAAATGGATAATGGGTTATTGCAGTACTTAATAGGTCGGTTAGGGCTCACAAAAAAAAGTGCCATCATTCCAGGAGGCCGTATCCACAATTTCAGACACTTTATGGACTTTCCAAAAGTATTGCCGGTAACACAGCAGCGTAAGCCTGCTTTTACACACCCTCTCTTACGTGATAAACTCCGTGTGACTGATGTGGTATTGCTAAGGGATGTGATGTTACATTTCCCTTATCATTCTTTTGATTCCTTGATTGACTTACTTCGGGAAGCAGCGATGGATGCTACAGTAGAACGGATTCAAATAACGGCGTATCGTTTAGCAGCTTCCTCCCGTGTTATTCACGCTTTGATCAATGCAGCGCGTAATGGAAAGTCGGTAGAGGTTATGTTGGAGTTAAAGGCCAGATTTGATGAGGAGGCCAACCTGGAATGGAAATCCGTGTTAGAGGAGGAGGGTATTCGAGTTCTTTTAGGAGTTCCCAATATGAAGGTACATGCCAAACTCTGCGTTATTACACGGAGAGAAAAGCAAAAGTTGCAGTATTATGGATTTGTCAGCACAGGAAATTTGAACGAATCCTCTTCACGTGTTTATGCGGATCATTGCTTACTAACTTCTTCACCAGCAATTATGCGCGACGCTTTACGCGTGTTTGAATATCTAGAAAAATGGCAACGGGGTATGATGCCGCTTCGAAAATGTAAAACTTTGTTAGTGTCGCCTGTATCCATGCGTGCTTCAATTGCTAAATTGATTGAACAGGAAATTAAAATAGCACGTAGTGGGAAAAAAGCAAAAATTATTATCAAGCTAAACTCACTCAGTGATCCCACGCTGATTAAACTATTAAATAAGGCTGCTGTGAGCGGGGTAGAACTTCATTTAATCATCAGAGGTATCTATTGTGCGCAATTTCCGATATCTAAAAAAAGGCTTCCCCCGCATGCAATAAGTATTGTAGATGAGTACCTGGAGCATGCACGTGTTTTAGCTTTTTATAATAAAGGCAAAGAGCGTGTTTTTATCTCTTCAGCTGATTGGATGGTCCGCAACCTGGATTATCGAGTAGAAGCAGCCGTCGAAATTACCGATAAAGCTATACGAAAAGAGTTGTTAAGCATACTAGAGATCCAGCTTG
>CAIRNW010000052.1 GCA_903879995.1 uncultured Bacteroidota bacterium | reverse complement strand
GCCCATTAATTCGGCAATTCTCTCCATATTGGTCCGAAAGCGCATGCTATCTTTTTGAATCTCAGCATGGCGTAATTCCGCGAGGTAGTTATTTACGATAGACGGATGATCGGTAAACGAGAATATCATATTTATTTTTTCACGAAAGTAAAATAAATCACTCAATGGCCCCTCGATAAATACTAGAAATTTGACATACTTGAGCTTTTTATCGATGCATAAAGTCTGTTCAATTTTGTAATTTAGGCCACATGCTTGAATCATCGGTTTCCAAAAAAACAATACTATTGGTGGTTATTGCCTCCCTTGGTTATTTCGTAGACATTTACGATTTGGTCTTGTTTGGCGTTGTTAAAGCAGAAAGCTTGCAGCAAATCATTCCAAATGCCAGTCCTGCAGAACAAGCATCCATTGGAAAAATGTTATTCAATTTACAAATGATTGGCATGTTCATTGGCGGATTATTGTGGGGCGTACTGGGGGATAAACGCGGAAGAATTACCGTACTTTTCGGTTCTATTTTACTGTACTCAGTAGCCAACATTGCCAATGCGTTTGTCGTGGATATTCCCACGTACTGCGTTATTCGAATCATTGCTGGGATCGGACTAGCTGGGGAACTCGGCGCAGGAATCACGCTGGTTTCGGAGCTTATGCCTAAAGAAAAAAGAGGTTATGGCACCATGATTATCGTATGCTTCGGGGCTTTGGGAGCCGTTTTTGCCACCCTCATTGGAACCCAAGGAGAGGTAATTGCACGAGTTATAAATTCTATTGCAGGAATCCAATTGCAGAATTGGCAGATAGCCTACCTCATCGGAGGACTTATGGGACTTATATTGTTGCTGATCCGTATGCAAAAGTTAGAATCCAGTATGTTTCGTCAAACGCAAATTGATGGTATTAAACGTGGAGATTTGAGGCTGATTTTTAAGAACCGACTCAACTTTCGAAAATACTTGCAATGTATCGCTGTTGGCATTCCCATCTGGTTTATCGTAGGATTATTGATTATGAATTCCAAAGATGATTTTGGTCCAATGCTAGGACTAAAAAACGTCAATAACGGATATGCTGTTATGTATGCTTATATTGGATTATCGATTGGCGACTTAATAGCTGGTTTACTTAGCCAATGGCTAAAAAGTAGGAAAAAAGTAGTTATTATTTTTCTTTTGATGTCACTGATTGTCACGTTGCTCTTTTTATTTGGCCAGCAAACAATGACCCTAGAATCCTATTATTTCTTTTGTTTTCTATTAGGTGCTTCTACGGGGTATTGGGCCATATTTGTAACCATTGCAGCAGAACAATTTGGCACCAATATCCGTTCAACTGCAGCCAATACCATCCCGAATTTTGTTCGAGGCACTGTTTTTATTATTGTGAGTTTATTTGTGTTACTCCAGGAGTATGTTAACACAGGTAACGCGGCGATAATTGTTGGTATTATTGCTATTGGGTCTGCTTTATGGGGTATCTTACATTTAAAGGACACCTTTTCTAAAGATTTAAATTACAACGAGGATCATCTTGTATAATCACCATGATTAATGTACCTTTGCGGCTCATTGCCCACGTGGTGAAATTGGTAGACACGCCATCTTGAGGGGGTGGTGCCAATAGGTGTGCTGGTTCGAATCCAGTCGTGGGCACCAAATCAAAGCCTGGC
>CAIRNW010000051.1 GCA_903879995.1 uncultured Bacteroidota bacterium | reverse complement strand
GGCATCACCAATAGATAGGTTGTCAGGAAGAGCCAACTGAGGCTCAGTGAAAATGAAATGATCAGTCTTTTCAAAGCGGTAGATTATCCAACCAGGGACTCGTAACCAGCTGCATCGAGTAACGCTTCTACGTCTGCGGGATTATTCACAGTCATCTTAATCATCCATCCCTCGCCGTAAGGGTCGCTATTGACTAATTCTGGAGCACCACTTAGTGCAGCATTTAATTCGTTGATTGTTCCACTCACGGGCAGGAAAAGATCAGAAACAGTTTTTACGGCTTCAACGGTACCAAAAACTGCACCTGCCTCCAGGTTTTTACCAATAGTATCTACTTCCACAAATACAATATCACCTAGTTCGCGTTGCGCGTATTCAGTAATACCAATGGTGGCAACATTGCCATCCAGGCTAATCCATTCGTGTTCTTTGGTATAGCGGAGATTAGAAGGGTAACTCATAGGATGATTTTTGGGATCACAAACCTACTAATTATGCAGGATATCTTTTTAGTGTTTCTTTCGTTTTACCAATTTGGCTTTTATAATAGCAACATCTTGCAAGGGACGGTCTTTGTCCTTGCCCTTACTGGTGGGAACGGCTGCAATTTTATCGACTACTTCCAATCCCTTTACAATCTCCCCAAAAACGGTATAATTCTGGTCCAAGTGAGGTACGCCACCCAAGGTGGTGTATACTTTTCGTTGCTCAGCAGGGATCTTTCTTTTTAAACGATAAGTTTCAACTGAGTCTAATCCTGCTTCTGTAAAAACTTTTCCTTGTGTTAAATAAAATTGACTGGCGCTACTGGCTTTAGTAGGATTATTATCTCTCGCAGCAGCAATCACTCCCTTTTTATGAAAAAGGGTAGGACGAAATTCTGCTGGTACTACATAATTGGGTCCACCTTCTCCAAGAGGTGTACCCGGCGCGGCTCCCCGGCTATCGGGATCGCCCGACTGGATCATGAAATGCTGGATTACCCGATGAAAAAGGATTCCATCGTAGTAATGCATTTTGACCAGCTTTAAAAAATTATCCCGGTGCAGGGGGGTAGAATCTGAAAGTCGAACCCATATATTGCCCATGGCCGTTTCCAAGAGCACATCTTTTTTTCGATCTCTTTTGGTAACCGTACTGTCTTTTTGTGACAGGGACTGTAGGGCAATTACACAAGTAAGTAGCAGAAGGGAGATATTTTTCATAGCTTAAAATTCATTTTTTTCAAAATAGAGAAGTACATGGTCTTTGATAAAATTTTCTTGCTCGATCATATTCAGTTCAGGTAAAGCTTTTAACTGTTTGAAATGCGGCCACCCGTCTTCATCCACTCTTTCCAGTTCGTAATAACCACTTTCTGCTAATAATTGGCAGACCGCAATATGCATCAGATCTTGTTTTTGTTCCTTGGTGAACTTTTCACGGATATCGCCAAATTCCTGGATGCCAACCAGGAATAGAATGGTCTCCAGATCCGGTTTTTTACCGAACCGCTCTACCAATTTGCTTTCCAATTGCCACCACCTGGATTGTAAGTCGTCTGTTGCCTGCATAGAACAAAGATAAGTAAGGGGGCATCCCAACTGGCGTTGACGTTGAGGCATCAATTATCTTTGCGCAAATTAATTTATGCTCACGCTTCAGCAGATTCGACAAAACCCCGATGCAGTAAAAGCCGGTCTGCTCAAAAAATATTTTGGGCAACCCGAGCTGGTGGATCTAATCCTTGGTCTGGACGACCAACGTAAAAAACTGCAACTGGAGTCGGACAACCTGCAAGCAAAAATTAATAGCGCCTCCAAAGAAATTGGTATGCTAATGGGGAAGGGGCAGAAAGAGGAGGCCGAACAAAAAAAACAAGAAGTTGCAAGTTTCAAAGCAGCCTTGCAACCCTTGGCCGAACAATTGACAGCCCGAGAGCAGGAATTACATCAGGAATTAGTGCGTTTACCCAATTTACCTGCAGCGGAGGTTCCTCAAGGGAAAGCAGCTGCTGATAATGTGGTAGTTCGTGAAGGAGGAAATAAACCAAACTTGGCAGCTGATGCAGTGCCGCATTGGGACTTGATCAAAAAATATCAGCTGGTAGATTTTGAAACGGGTGCAAAAATTACAGGAAGTGGTTTTCCGCTATACAAAGGCAAGGGAGCAAAATTGCAGCGAGCGCTGATTCAATATTTTTTGGATTTCAATACGGCTGCAGGTTACACAGAGTACTTACCACCCTTGTTGGTCAACGAAGCTTCTGCCTATGGAACAGGTCAGCTACCCGACAAGGAAGGGCAGATGTATCATATGCCTTTGGATAACTTGTATTTGATTCCTACATCTGAAGTTCCTGTTACTAATATTTATCGTGACGAGATAGTTCCATTTGCTTCTCTTCCTATTCGAATGACCGCTTTCTCTGCTTGTTTTCGAAGAGAGGCGGGTAGTTTTGGTGCAGACGTGCGTGGCTTAAATCGAGTTCATCAGTTTGACAAAGTTGAAATTGTTCAAATAGTAGATCCTGAAAAAAGTTATGCGGTGTTAGAAGAAATGGTGGCGCATGTAGAGCGGTTGTTACAATCCTTAGAATTGCCCTACCGGATTCTAAGATTGTGTGGAGGTGATATGAGTTTTGCTTCTGCACTTACGTATGATTTTGAAGTATACAGCGCCGCTCAACAAAAATGGTTGGAGGTAAGCTCGGTCAGCAACTTTGAGTCTTTTCAGGCTAACCGACTAAAACTTCGATTTAAGGACGAAAAAGGAAAAACACAATTAGCCCATACCCTCAATGGAAGTTCGCTGGCTTTGCCACGCATCATGGCTTCTTTGTTAGAAAATAATCAGCAGGCAGATGGAATAGTATTGCCGGCTTGTTTACATACTTACATGGGGACCAACAAAATCAGCTAAGCCTCTATTTTGGCCAACTGCTTTTCAATGCGTCGGTTCATAATAGCAATCCAAAGTGGTGGAACCAGGGAGAGCAACATCATACCCGGATAACCCGTAGGCATCTGCGGAGCATTATCGTGATGACGTAACACTTGATATTTACGACTCGCCAGATAGTGATGATCAGAATGTCGGCTAAGTTCAAACAACATTAATCGACCCACTACATGATTGCTATTCCAGGAGTGAGCTGGCATGGCGCGTTCGTATTTTCCATTTTCCAATTGCTCCCGTTGCAAACCATAGTGCTCAATGTAATTGACTGTTTCCAATAATAAGATGCCCATCAAGGCGGCACCTAAAAAACAGGTCAACACAAAAAATCCAAAGTACCAATAAATCAAAAACACAAATCCGGCTTGAATCAATTGAAATTGGATCATTTCATTTTTCCAGGAAAAGGCAGTACCATTTTTTTTGCGCGATTCATCATTGGCAATTTCCCAGGCACTGATATATCCCATGAAAATAGTTCTGAAATAAAAAAGATATACCCATTCTCCTTTGCGCGCACTGCTGGGATC
>CAIRNW010000050.1 GCA_903879995.1 uncultured Bacteroidota bacterium | reverse complement strand
TTTCCAACACCTGCTGATGCAAAAATCAGCAATGGTGTTTTATTTACCGAAAAGCCAAGATTCCCCTGGAGTTTTTTATATAAAACCAGTAATTATCATATTGGAGATATCAATCTCTATTATATCAATGTGAGGGAAAACGTGGCTACCCGTATTCGTTCGTTTCAGGAGCGTAAATAACACTCAACGTCAATGGGAGCGCTGATGAAGATCAGCAGTGTCAGGTTGCTTGAAGATTATCTTTAAGCCGAAACATTTCCCTATGAAAACAATTATTGTTCCCACTGATTTTTCTCCAACGGCCACTAACGCATTGCATTATGCCATTCATTTGGCAAATCAGGCAAAACCGGGATATTGAAGATGGAATCAACGAGTTTGCAATCAAAAATGAATTAGACCTGGTTATTACCATTCCCAAAAAACATAATTTGATCGAACGGATTTTTAAAGAAACCTCCTCCAAGCAATTAATCTATCATGGAAACGTACCCATTCTTTGTATGCACGAGTAATTAAAACTCTGCACTGCCTGGAGTACGCGGAAATGCAATCACATCGCGGATATTATTCATACCCGTAACAAACTGTACCATTCTTTCAAAACCTAAACCAAATCCCGCATGTGGTACGGTTCCAAAACGTCGGGTATCCAAATACCACCACAATTCTTCTTCCGGAATATGCATCTCTTTCATGCGTGTAGTCAAACGATCCATGCGTTCCTCACGCTGTGATCCTCCTACAATTTCTCCAATACCAGGAGCCAGAATATCCATTGCCGCTACCGTTTTACCATCGTCGTTTTGACGCATATAAAACGCTTTGATAGCAGCGGGGTAATTAGAAAGAATTACAGGTTTCTTAAAATGTTTCTCCACCAAGTAACGCTCGTGTTCACTTTGTAAATCCATTCCCCAGCCGGTTATTGGATATTGAAACTTCTTTTTCTTGTTGTGATTACTCTCACGCAAAATATCAATTGCCTCGGTATAAGTAATCCGCTCAAACTGATTATCCACCACAAATTTGAGTTTGTCTAATAAGCCCATTTCACTGCGCTTATCTTGCGGCAATTGCTTCTCTTCTTCGGCCAGGCGCTGATCTAAGAATTGCAGATCTTCTGCATTATGCTCCATTGCATAGCCTATGATATACTTGATAAACTCCTCTGCCAAGTTCATGTTATCCTCTAAATCATAGAAAGCCATTTCGGGTTCTATCATCCAGAACTCTGCCAAGTGTCTGGCCGTATTACTATTCTCCGCACGAAACGTGGGACCAAATGTGTAAATCTCTCCAAAAGCCGTAGCGCCGAGTTCGCCCTCCAATTGACCACTCACTGTTAAGTTGGTAGAACGACCAAAGAAATCTTCTTTGAAATTTATAGAGCCGTCTTCATTTTTTGGTGCTGTTCCATCCATGGGTAAGGTTGTAACGCGGAACATTTCACCTGCACCCTCTGCATCACTAGCGGTAATGATGGGAGTATGTAAATAGATAAATCCTTTTTGGTTGAAGAACTGATGCACGGCAAAAGCTAGTGCATGACGAACACGAAACACCGCACCAAAAGTATTGGTACGAAAACGGAGATGTGCTTTTTCTCTTAAGAATTCTAACGAGTGTTTTTTGGGTTGAAGCGGGTATTTTTCTGCATCGGAATCCCCCAATATTTCAATCGAAGCAGCTTTGAGATCCATCTTTTGTCCTTTTCCGAGTGATGGCTCAACAATACCTTGTACACGCAGCGATGCAGAGGTGGTAATGCGTTTTAGGATTTCTTCTGGAAATTTTCCTAACTCCAATACTACTTGTAAATTATTATTGGTGCTACCATCGTTCAAGGCTATAAATTGGTTGTTGCGAAATGTACGCACCCAACCCATCACAGTTACCTGCTGTCCCGCGGGCTCCTGTGCTAACAACTCCTTAATCTTGATCCTTTTATTGAACATGCACCCAATCTTTAGGGGACAAAGGTAAGTCCTGAACACAGAGCGGCTAACAAACCTGGAATGAAAAAATTTTTAGGATTCTCAATTTTGCTGTAGTATTGCAGTAGCAAACGGCCGTTGCGGCCATCTTTTCCAAGCCCTATCGTAATACCTAACTTATTATCCCGCTGAACGAATTACTCGTTCTGTTTTCCCAGACAAATTTCAATCACTAAAAAAACAAGAATGCCAGTTTCTAACGACGAAAACAAACCGAAAAGAAGAGGAAGACCCCGTAAAGAAGACAAACCTGAAGAAAAAACTCCCGAGAAGAGCCCCTCCGCTGCAGCTGCTGTGGAAACGCCGGCTACTCCTACTAAAACAGATTTGCTCGCACAAACTATATTAGAAAATACTCCCGAACCGGGAGCTCCTGTTGAAAATGCCCCACAACGTTTTCAGCCAGCCCCTCGAAAAGAGCCTGTATTTACCGTTGAGTTTGACGGAATGATTATGGGGGAGGGCGTGTTGGAAATGATGCCCGATGGATATGGATTCCTGCGTTCGTCCGATTATAATTACTTGTCCTCTCCCGATGACGTGTACGTTTCACCCTCACAGATAAAAATCTTTGGTTTAAAAAGTGGCGATACTATTTATGGACCTGTTCGTCCTCCCAAAGAAGGAGAAAAATATTTTGCCCTCTTAAAGGTTGACCTATTAAATGGAAAGAGTCCCGACGAAGTAAGGGATCGTGTTCCTTTTGATTATCTGACACCACTTTTCCCCTTTGAAAAATTAAACCTGTTCACCACTCCTTCTGATTATTCTACCCGTATCATGGACTTGTTTACCCCCATTGGTAAGGGACAGCGCGGTTTGATTGTGGCACAACCTAAAACAGGTAAAACCATGTTGTTGAAAGCGGTGGCTAATGCCATTGCTGCCAATCATCCGGAATGTTATTTGATGGTGGTACTTGTGGATGAAAGACCTGAGGAGGTTACTGATATGGAAAGAAGTGTACGAGCAGAGGTGATCGCTTCAACTTTTGATGAACCCGCCGAGAAACACGTAAAGGTTTCCACTATGGCACTCAATAAGGCTAAGCGTCTGGTTGAATGCGGACACGATGTGGTCATTCTTTTAGATTCCATTACTCGTTTAGCACGTGCACACAATACCGTAGCTCCTGCATCCGGTAAAGTATTATCGGGTGGTGTGGAAGCTAATGCCATGCAAAAACCAAAACAGTTTTTTGGGGCAGCCCGTAAAATTGAAAATGGTGGATCGCTTACCATTATTGCTACGGCGCTGGTTGATACCGGTAGTAAAATGGATGAGGTAATCTTTGAGGAATTCAAAGGAACCGGTAACATGGAATTGCAACTGGATCGTAAGCTATCCAACAAGCGAATCTATCCGGCTATCGATCTTACTTCTTCTTCTACGCGTCGAGACGACCTGCTATTAGAACCTGCGGTGCTACAACGCATGAATCTGCTTCGCGTGTTCCTCACCGACATGAATACAGAAGAGGCGATGCGTGAATTGCAAAACCGAATGAAAGGGACCAAGAACAATGAAGAGTTTTTGGCTTCCATGAATAAATAAACGAATGGGGACTTTGGTCCCCTTTTTTATATGCCGGCGCAGCGGATTGATATAGAACAATTTCTTTCTTTAGCCTCATTACATCCCGTGTTAGATGTAAGAAGTCCGGGCGAATACAAGCATGCGCATATTCCGGGTGCACGCTCGTTCCCACTTTTCACAGACGAGGAAAGAAAAATAGTCGGTACTACCTACAAACAGAAAAGCAGAGAGGAGGCTATCAAAATTGGGCTTGATTTTTTTGGTCCTACACTTAAACAACGCGTGTTAGACGCGGAACAAATAGCCAATAGAACTAAAATACTGTTGGTACACTGCTGGAGAGGCGGGATGCGTAGTGCCGCAATAAGTTGGTTATTGGATTTGTATGGTTTTAAAATCTATACACTAGCTGGAGGATATAAGGCTTATCGTAATTGGGTGCTAGCACAGTTTAAAAAAAATTATTCATTTCAATTAATTGGCGGGTACACAGGATCTGGAAAAACAGAACTACTAGGTGCTTTAAAAAAGAGCGAAAAATTTGTAGTGGATCTGGAAGGATTG
>CAIRNW010000049.1 GCA_903879995.1 uncultured Bacteroidota bacterium | reverse complement strand
TAACAGCCACCACCAATGCGTCGGCTGTCCGATCAAGAAGGGCCGGGGGAAGCCTTTCATACAAAAAAGATTTTGACCGGTTAGGCGAGCTTTTCAGAAAAAAGAAAAAGACTCTTAATTAATCATTGATTATCAATGATTTAAATATTAAAATTCAAAAATAAACCAGTCTTATTCTCAAATCCAAATTGCCTTTTTTTCCATCTTAAAAAGAAGTTTCCATAAAAGTTCCCCACCTTATCCTAACACATTACTTTTCAGGGACTAGTTTCAGGATAAATACCTAAATTTATAAGCGAATATTTCCTTTCTTTGCAAGCGAAAACCAAATTACTATGCTTAAGAGAATCCTCTTCTTGTTAGTGGTCAGTCTGGTATCAGGTTCCCTGCTTTATGCGCAGGTTACTACTGCCGTGTTAAATGGTGATGTTAAAAGCAACACCCGTGAAGCACTGGTAGGCGCCACTGTAATTGCCACCCACCTGCCCTCCGGAACAAAATACTCAACTGTTTCCCGTGCCGGCGGACAGTACAACATTCAAAACATGCGTGTGGGCGGACCCTACCTAATTGAGGTCAGCTTTGTAGGTCACAAAGCCGAGAAATACGAAAACATTTTCTTGCAATTGGGTGAACCCTTCTTGTTAAATGCTGAGTTAACCAGCGCCACAGCCGCTATGGAAAACGTAGTAGTTAGCAGCAGAAGAAGTTCAATTCTCAATGCAGGAAGAACGGGTGCTGTAACCAATGTTGGTACACGCCAAATCAACCAGCTCCCTACCATCAGCCGTAGCTTAAACGATATTACCCGTGTTACACCCCAGGCCAATGGCGCCTCAGTGGGTGGTGGTAACTATCGCCAAAACAACTTTACTGTGGACGGTTCTGATTTCAACAACAGTTTTGGAATTGGTTCTAACCTTCCTGCGGGAGGTGCTCCAATTTCATTGGACGCGATTGATGAAATTTCAGTAAACATTACTCCATTTGACATCAGACAATCTGGATTCATAGGATCTGCAATCAATGCTGTAACTCGCGCAGGAACCAATACATTCAGCGGATCTGTTTACAACTACTTCCGTACTGAAAAACAGCGTGGCGACCAAGTTGAAGCATCTAAATTCATTCGCCCAACTGAAGAATTTAAGCAGTACGGTTTTCGTATGGGTGGCCCCATCGTCAAGAACAAATTGTTTTTCTTCTTGAACTACGAAACTGAAAATCAACCCAAGTCTATTCAGAACTTTTTTGCCGCTACGGCCGCTGCTCCTTACGGCAGTGCTCCGAACATTGTTCGCCCCACTGCAGATTCGTTGAACTACATCAGCCAATTCTTATTAGATCGTTATGGTTATGTAACGGGTCCTTACCAAGGCTATGTACCCAACATTGAGCGTAAAAAATATTTGGTGCGCTTAGACTGGAACATCAATAACAAACACCGGATGAATGTTCGTTACAGTCAGGTTGAAGGCGGTGAGCCTTTTACACCTAGCACCTCAGTTTCGGGTTCCAATGTGAACTACACGAGTACCCGTACTGCCAGTACATCATTATGGTTTAAAAATTCAAATTATTTCCAAGGGGCAAACCTCTACTCTTTAGCAGCAGAGTTAAACTCCACATTTGGAAAAGTTGCTAATACACTTCGTGCTACTTACACTTTCCAAAATGACTCACGCTCTACGGATAGCCAAATCTTCCCATTTGTTGATATCCTTAGCAGCACGGGTGGTGTAACGGGCCCTGCTCCTTACACTTCATTTGGTTATGAGCCATTCAGTTTTGGAAACCTTCGCCAGGTAAAAACCTACTCAGTTATCAATAACGCTACCTGGACTAAAGGCAATCACAACTTCACGGTTGGTGGTCAATTTGAGTTAAGCGAAACAGTAAACGGATTCCAGCGTTTTGCAACCAGCTACTACGTTTTCAATACGTGGGCGGATTTTGCAAATGGAAACAAGCCTCGTGATTTTGCTATCACTTATTCTCTTTCTAAGAATTTTGCACCTGCATTCTCTGCCTTTAAGTTCGGACAATACTCTTTGTACGGACAGGATGAAATTTCGGTTAATAAAGATCTGCGCGTGACCTTAGGATTACGTGTTGACCTCCCAACCTACCCAGAGGTACCACAAATCTTAACACACCCTCTTGTAGCTAAAATGTCATTTGAGGGTGGCGAAACTATCAATACGGGCAACCTTCCTAAGAATCGCTTAATGTGGTCTCCCCGCGTTGGATTCAACTGGGATATTTACGGAGATCGTTCACTTCAGATTCGTGGAGGTACCGGTATTTTCACAGGACGTGTACCTTTTGTTTGGATCGTGAGCCAATCCGGCGACAATGGAATGATCCAGGTAACTCAGTTCTGGAATGGCCAGGCTAATACCCCCGGACCTTTCAATCCTAACCCTGCCGCTTACAGACCTTCTGTTGTACCAACTGCTGGAACCATTGTTCCTGGAAGCATTACTGCCCTAGTTGAAGATTTCAAGAATCCCCAAACTTGGAAAACAACTCTTGCCATTGACACACGTCTCGGAAAAGGTATTGTAGGAACCCTGGAAGCAATCTTTAACAAAGATGTAAATACTGCTATTTTCCGTAACCCCAACATGATTGCTCCTTCTGCATTAAATATTGCTGGTTATCCTGATAACAGACCAATCTACGGTTCAACTGTCCAGACTCGTTTCATTAACACATTAAACAATGGTATTCCGCAGGCTGGTGCCGGTGGGGCATTTAATGCTGTTGTACTTGATAATGGAACCCAAGGTTATTATTTTTCTTTGACTGCAAAGCTTGAAAAATCTTACAGCAAAGGATTTGCATGGTCTGTTGCCTACACCAAGTCAATGGCTTCAAACCTATTTGACGGTGGTGGTGATCAGCCACTCTCTGCATG
>CAIRNW010000048.1 GCA_903879995.1 uncultured Bacteroidota bacterium | reverse complement strand
GTCTTAAATCCTCCTCAGCAGCACCATTGGGCGACCCGATATGTGTATCGGTTACAAATGCAAAACGGAAGGGCGTTTGCTGGGCTGGTAAACTCAAACAAATAAAGAGAGTAAAAACAAGCAATTGAAACTTCATAAAGGAAAATTACTAAAGATTTACCAGGCCTACCTTTTCCTTTTTTTATTGGTGTAGCTTTACAAGATGGGGAATTTAAAGTCTACACTGGTATTAGGGGCATCTGAAAATCAAGACCGCTACAGCAACCGCGCCATCAAAGACCTGCAATTTTATCAGCATCCGGTTTATGCGATTGGTGCAAAAACAGGAATGGTGGGCAGTACTCCGATCCATACAGAATTGATTTATCCATCCGAACTCGATACCATCACCCTCTACCTCTCCGCAGAAAGGCAAAAACCATACTACAATTATATCACAGCCTTAAAACCTAGGCGGATTATTTTCAACCCGGGCACTGAAAATGAAGAGCTGCAAATTTTAGCTCAAGAAGCTGGTATCGAAACGCTCGAAGCTTGTACACTGGTCATGCTTCGCACTGGCCAGTATTGACCCCACACGGAATCCTATTCACAACTTCCGATTACGGCTGTGCATATCTTAATGATTTCTTCATGCGCTATCACCGAATTAGCTAGTAAATTAGGAAAACAGAAAAATTATGCAATGGAGAAAATTCAACGGAGACCCGGTGGAGCTTCCCATTTTTCAAGCAGTGGAAGCGGCCATTCATCGTGAAACCAAACAGGGATATCGATTAAAAGTTTGTATTGGCACCGACTCTCAAGTAAAAGGAAAGGAAACAGAATTTGCAACCGTTATTGTTTTCCTACGAGAAGGACAAGGAGGATTTATGTTCATCCACAATGAAAAAACACGACAACCATTCACTATTAAAGAAAGAATGCTGATGGAGGTTTCTAAAAGTATTGAAGTTGCGTATGAACTGTGTCCACTCTTTACACAATACGATGTTGATATGGAAGTTCATGCCGATATCAATACCAATCCCCAATTTAAAAGTAATGATGCGTTAAGGGAGGCGATGGGCTATATTCTGGGAATGGGATTTGCATTCAAAGCAAAACCGGAAGCCTTTGCCAGCACCAGCTGCGCCAATAAAATGGTGAATTAACGCCCTTTCCCTTTTGGTTGATGTAAGCTACGGATGTAGCGAAGTAACTCAATTCGTCCCTCCTTTGCCACCGCAGAAGTTAAAAAAATGGGGGGCAGAATTTCCCACTCTTCCAATAAGCGGCTGGAAAATAAATCCACATTTCGCTGGGTGGCACCCGGTTTATTTTTATCCGTTTTTGTAAAAACAATACTAAAAGGCACCTGCCATTCACCCAATTGATGGATAAATTCAAGATCAATGGGCTGCGGTGTATGCCGGCTATCAATGAGTACAAATAAATTCTGCAGGTTTTCTCTTTTTCGAATGTAAGATTCAATCATATTTCCCCAGTTACGACGGGCCTTTTGCGAAACCGTAGCAGCATATCCATATCCAGGTAAATCAACCAGATACCATTTTGTTTTATCCGTATCGATTACCTCAAAATGATTAATTAGACGAGTTTTACCGGGTGTAGCAGAAGTTTTAGCCAGTTTTGTGGAACCTGTCAATAAGTTAATCAACGAGGACTTACCCACATTACTTCGACCAATAAATGCATACTCTGGCTTGTCAGCAACAGGACATTGTTTGTGTGTTTCACTGCTGATCAAATACTTGGCCTGTAAGGTAGGTTCTTTCATTTTCGTACACGAAGTACGCTAATTTCAAAGCAATCAACAAGCATTCTAGTTCTGCCCCGCTCCCCGTACATTTGCGCCATGCAGCTACCCCACGACCCTATTACACCACAGCAGCACTCAACACTGTCAAAAAAAATCCAGGTAGCTGATATGTTTGACCGGATTGCAGGCCGATACGATTTCATGAACCGTATCCTGTCGGGACGAATCGATCGTCAATGGAGAAAAATTGCATTACGCAAGTTAAAAGCAAAACAGCCTAAGCACCTGTTGGATGTGGCTACCGGAACAGCCGATTTTGCACTCATGGCTCACGATATGCTCGCTCCTGCCCACATCACCGGTATCGATATTTCAGTGGGAATGCTGGAGGGTGGAAAGAGAAAAATAAAAGCCCGTGGGCTAGAAACTATTATTGAGCTTCATAAGGGGGATGCTGAAACAATAAATGCTCCCTCCGATACGTTTGATGCAGTAACGGTTGCATTTGGAGTAAGAAATTTTGAAAATTTACTAGCTGGATTACATGAAATGCGCCGCGTTCTCAAACCTAACGGACAAATTTTGATTCTGGAATTTTCTACCCCTCGTAATCCTTTGATTCGTTTTCTGTACAACATGTATATGAAAAACATCGCACCGGCATTGGCCCGATTGCTGGGTACCGATCATCATGCTTACACTTATCTTAATCGGTCTACCAATGCTTTTCCAGACAGAGAAAACTTTATTGATTTATTGAAGGAAGCTGGTTATATAACGCCATCCTTTCAAACATTGACTTTTGGGATATGTTGCATCTATACCGCCAGCAAATAAAATATACTACCCTCTGCGTAGCCATACTGTTCACCCAAACTGTAGGGGCACAATTTTACAACAGTCGAGTTGAAATCAACCTGGCTGAACACGACAGCAAACCCTACTACTTTGGTATAACCATTGGAGGAAATAGTTCTCGCTTCCACACCAGCTTCCATCCAACTTTTTTACAGTCAGACAGTGTGCTGGTTGCAGAACCTAATAATACAGGGGGCGCTTCGCTGGGATTGTCTGCCACCGTTAGGCTTTCCAATCGCTTTCAATTTCGCTTCAACCCACAACTTTTTTTTGTTGACCGAAGTATACGGTATGTACTGAGCTATCCCGATCCGGCCTCATTCAACCAAACAGAGGTTACAAAAAAAGTTGAATCAGTAACCATGTCATTCCCTGTACATTTTAAATTTCAGAGTGACCGAATTGGAAATTTCAGAGTGTATACGCTTGCTGGAATTAAGGGAGATATCGATATGGCCAGTAATGCAAGAGCCAAGCGTGCAGAGCAACTGGTGAAAATTGAAAAAAATGACTGGGGCCCTGAATTGGGCATAGGATTCAACTTTTTCTTTCCTACGTTTATCTTCTCCCCCGAAATAAAAATCAGCAACGGTGTTCGTAATATCCATGCACGCGATCAGGACTTACGATTTTCTAATGTGATAGACCGGATTCAAAGTCGAATGATTGTTTTTTCTATTCATCTGGAAGGATAATAGGGCACGCAGCAGATTTTACTGCAAGGGTTAACTAATTAGACAACTCTTTTTTCTCCATTTTTTGGTTTTTTTCCCCTTTGCTAAAATAAATTGACTGCCTATACTCAGGCATG
>CAIRNW010000047.1 GCA_903879995.1 uncultured Bacteroidota bacterium | reverse complement strand
TTTATTTGCCAAAAAGGAAATGCAGTCTTTATTGGAGCCATTAGTAGTGAGTTGGGGTTACAACAGTGATCATCCCTCTCATTCTCTTTTTTTAGACTACCATCAAACACAGGGCACCCGAGATTTTTCTGCTTTTTTATGTATTCCTGCTTCTTTGGAATTTATGAAAAAGCATAGTTGGGATCAAGTATCAGCAGCTTGTCGGGCGCTTGTGCTTGAAAATGCACCTCGATTTTTTGATTTGTTGGGCGCTACGCCATTGGCCCCCCTCCATGATCAATTTATATTGCAATTATGCAGCTTCAAATTGCCTACTCAAGATGCAGCGCATATCAAGTCGATTCTATTCAATCAATACCAGATAGAGGTACCTGTGATGCAACATGGTTCAGATGTATATTTACGTTATTCTATTCAGGCATTCAACTCGCAAGAGGATCTTGATAAGTTATACGATGCATTAGTTGCCATTCGTTGCCAATTTTAGAGGCAGATAATCGTACCTTTGCGGCCTCATTTAAATTTATTGAATCATGGATGTGGTTAATGCTTTACAGTGGCGATACGCTTGCAAGAAAATGAGCGGAGCACCCGTAGCAGAAGAAAAAATTGAAAAAATATTGGAAGCAATTCGTCTGGCTCCTACCTCTATGGGTTTTCAGCCCTTGACAGTATTGGTGATTAAAGATGTGGGATTACGAAAAAAAATCTTACCTATTGCAAACAACCAGGCTCAGGTTGTAGACTGCTCTCATCTTTTAGTTTTCTGTACCTGGGATCAATTTACACCTGCCCAAGTTGAAGCTTATATGCAGTTGATAATGGATACACGTGGAGTTTCAGCAGAATCTATAAGTGGATTTAAGCGTGGGCTCGAAAGTCTTTTAGGGAATCGCTCGATCGAGGAAAATAGAGAATGGGCCGCCAGACAAGCTTATCTGGCTTTTGGTGTGGGCCTTACAGCTGCAGCGACGGAAGGCGTGGATGCAACCCCCATGGAAGGATTCAAACCACTTGAATTAGATGCAATGCTTGAGCTTGATAAAAAAGGGTTACGTAGTGTAGTGATGCTACCACTGGGGCAACGAGATGAGGCAAATGATTGGCTGCTGAAACTTCCTAAAGTACGACGTAGCGCAGATCAGTTTTTTATTCATTATGAGTAATTGACTGCAATTGTTTCATTGCAAAAACTCCTCATAAAGAATTTGTAAGGCATTTCGTATTATCAACGGGTATCCCTCTTTGTATGTAACTCGGCTTCCATTACAAATTACGATCATTCCGTTTTTCTGTTGCGGATCAAAGAACATAGCACTGTTTAATCCATAAGCTGAGCCGGTATGTCCAGTTAGTGTGATTCCGGGAATCAATTTATTGGTTTTCCAAAGTGCAAGGCCATATTGGTCAATCCCATCCAAGGAAAGTGGTGTTTGCATCAACGCAGCTGTCTTTTTCTTCAATAAACGGCCACCTTTATATCTACCCATTCGACTATGCATCATCATATAAGTAGCTAGTCCCTTTGCTGAAATTTTTAAGCCACCGGTAGGTGAGAAAAGGGGAGTGCTTCTGCCCAACTGATAATTCATGAGCTCGCTACTACGTGATGCGTAAGCCCCCGTGCTGGCTATGAATCTATTTTCTCCTGCTTTGTACTCGTATAACGTCGCAAATTTTTCTGCGTCTAACGAGTCAACGCAATATCCGCCATCAATTCCAAGTGGATCTAGTATGGTTTGTTTGATATAGGCATCGAATCGTATTCCAGTTAATCTTTCCAAAATAGTCCCCGCAATATTATAATTTAGGTTACAGTATTGATAGCCCTCTCCTGGTGCATAATTGTTGTAGCATTTGGCTACATTAGCATTGGTAGCAGGATCAATCACATCTAAATTAAAATATCCCTGGCTATCATTTAGGGACGAACGATGCGATAGTAAAAGTCGAAGCGTTATTATTTTATCGGGGTAAGCTGGGTTTCGTACAGAAAAACCAATTAAGTTGCTTACATCGTCGTCTAGTGTAATTCTTTTTTGTTCTACTAGTTGTAAAAGGGCAGTGGCGGTAAAGGATTTTGAAATGGATGCAATTCGAAATAATGATTCAGTAGTAAGGGGTTGATTATTTTCCAGGTTTTTAAAACCTAGCGATTGATCATAAATAATTTTGTTATTTTTTACTACTACCACTGCTAATCCTACAGCTGGGGTAGTTTCTAGTAGTTGTTCTAATTTCTTTTCAACAGTTAGTGGTTGTGCTATCAACTCCATTGATAGCAAGCTGATAAATAGCAAGATTATTTTCGTTTGCATTTCAGGCTTTTTTGGCTTCTTTAGCAAATTGAGTGATACCCTCTACTAACACATCCAACTCTTTTGTTGTTGTATATACATTTGGAGTTATGCGAACACCCTTTATATTCTCCCATTCGATGGCCACGGTATGTATTTTAAATTTATCAAGCAGATAGCTATCCAATGAAGCAGGTGTTTTTCCTTCAATCAATACATTTCCAATCGCACAACCCCATCGAGCGTCTAGTGACGTGTTCAATTTTACGCCCGGTATATCTTTCACCTTTTTCATCCAGTAGTTCTTTAGATAATGAAGCCTCTTCATTTTTCGCTCTATTCCTATCAACTCATGAAAATCAAGTGCTTTTCCAATGGCTTGCTCAATAAAAAATGGGCGTGTACCCAAGGCCTCAAATTTTCGGATATTATCTTCTTTAGGATTACCTGCAGCAAAAAGTGGATAGAGGGGAGCAATATGTTCTTTTTTTACATACAGCATACCGGAGCCGATAGGGGCATATAACCACTTGTGTAAACTTGTGGCAAAATAATCAGCTCCCAAATCTGGTATTTTAAAATCAAAATGTGCAAAACTGTGTGCCCCGTCTACTATTACTTTTATACCCCGACGGTGTGCTTCCTCTGCAATTTTTTTTACTGGAATAATCTGACCATTCCAATTTATAACATGTGTAATATGAACTACTTTAGTCCGACTTGTAAACGCGTTTACATATTGTCTTACGAGGTAGTCTTCATCTTCGCTCGGAAGCTCTAAGCTTATCCAAATCATTTTAATTCCATCACGCTCTTCTCGCTGTTTATAAGCGTTAACCATGTTAGGATAATCTTGTCTGGCAGCAACTATTTCATCCCCTTTTTCAAGCGTCAAGCCAAATATGACGGTTTCTAAACCTTCGGAGGAATTTCTGTTGATAGCGATCTCTTCTTTACTACAACCAGCTAGTTCTGCTAGTCTTTTTCTGAGTGGTTCACGTCCCTGATCCAATATCCGCCACATGTAGTACGAGGGTGCTTCGTTTGAATAGTCGTAGTATCGTTTCATCGCATCTTGAACCGTACGGGGAGCGGGACAAACACCACCATTATTAAGGTTAATGATGCCGGATGAAACGGTAAATGATTGCTGAATGTAATGCCAAAAGTCTTCTTCCGTTGCTAATTGATCAGGCGAGAGTGATTGCGCGTTTATCAGTGCTGTTTCGAGGTTGGCGCCCCAAGTAGTAGCACTAATGCCTCCCGCTAAGGTAGTTGCGGAAAACAAACCGAGTTTTTGTAAAAATTGTCGACGTGGTTCGTTTGCCATACAAGTTGAATTTAGTTGGTTTTACCTGCTATGCGATCTATCGCTTGTGCTAGTTGTTTATCTTTTTGGGTAACTATGTTGCCAGCATCATGCGTACTTAGCCAAATTTCAACGGTATTCCATACGTTGGTCCAAGTTGGATGATGATCCATTTTTTCTGCTACTAAGGCTACGCGACTCATGAACCCAAATGCTTCATTGAAATCAGAAAAAATGAATTTCTGGTATAGTTGATTGTTATTTTCTGTCCACATATAATTAGTAATAATAGCCAAAAATGATGTTCATCTCATCCTGACTGGTCAACCCAAACCCAACAGCCACGGAACTGGTATTATAGTAGGTGACTTCTGAAGTGAGTCCTTCTCCCGGTTGTAATACAATAGGTGTAGTATATGATTTCACAAGTGGATGCTCCCAATCCGTATTGGTATAGATGATTTCTCCATTACGAGGTCCACCAAAAATCTTAATCACAAATTTTTCTCCATACTTATGAAAATGGGAGGTCAACATGACTACACGTGTGACTGTTGAGAAAGTGAAATTCTTGCTGATAGTTCTTCGGGTGAATGGGGGGATATAAATTTCAAGATTATTTAAATCAAGCATCTTTACTTCATACTGTACTGACGAACGTGGAACCGTATAGAAGTTCACATAATTTCTTCCTTGTAAAATAAGGTTGGTGAAATTAAAATAATGCGAATTCAAGTCAATAGGAAGATTGGGTTTAATCTTTATGGCTGTTCCTGCAGGGAGCGTGACATCCGTATTTACATCGGTGCCTCCTCCCAGAAAGATGTGATTCTGCATTTGCAGAACCGTGGACTGATTTAATACACCCGTCACAGGATCACGTAAATCTCGTAAGGTATTTTGAGGAGGCAGTAAATTTTCGTTTCTGAAGGTGTAGGCTACAAAGTGGTGGCTATTAGAAGCACCTCTTAGTTGAATTCGGTTAACAAACAGCGTATCGCTATTGGGGGTATTTTTTCTAACAAATACCTCTCGTTCAAAATTTTTAGGAATTTCAAATGGGTCAATGGTCATTTGAAATCCAGTACCCGGTGCGGGTGGTGGAAGTGGTTCAAAAGTAAGCTGACAGGCTGCACTGTCCTTCAAGATGGCGTCATCAACTGCTGAGCTGGTTTTGCTAGCTCCTGCTATGATCCACCTTTTGATAAATTCTACTTGGCCTCTACTTAATACCTTTCCTCCCATGGGCATAGCGGCACCTATATTTCCACTGTGGTGACCTGATTCGCATGTTATTTTATGAAATAAAAAACTTTTATCTACTTCCCCAGGTTTTACCAAAAGCCACCCATTACTTAAAGCGGTACGTTCACCTCTCCACCAATAGAATTTCG
>CAIRNW010000046.1 GCA_903879995.1 uncultured Bacteroidota bacterium | reverse complement strand
TACAAACTAAAACGATTACCCGATTTCCTGTAATCTTATTTGGGAAAGAGTATTATCAGCCCTTGATGGATGTATTCAAAAAAATGCAAGAGGATGGCACTATTTCTCCTGAGGATCTCGATCTCTTGCTTTTCACGGATGATGTGGAAGAAGCCATGGCGCATATCCAACGCTATATTCGCTCTAATTATCAGGTTAAACCACGCAAGAGATTGTGGTGGTTATTTGAAAAAAGATAGACTCCTTACCTTCGTCCTTCAATTTTAAATTATGAGTGGTGCAGAAATTTTAGGTTATGCAGCGGGTGCGGTAACCGCTTTCACATTTATGCCGCAGGTAATTAAAACCTGGCGTGATAAATCCGCCCGTGATATTTCGTTGACTATGTTCTTGATTGCGTTTATCAACGAAATCATGTGGCTGGTCTATGGATTCATGATAGACAATTTTGTAATTATCTTGACCAATGCAGTAATGTTGTTGATGTCAGGCATCATGATAGCGCTTAAATTGAAGTACGGAAAAGCATGAGTGGGCAGATTGATACCATTGTTTGGGATTTAGGCGGTGTATTAGTAGATTGGAGTCCTACTTATGTGTATGATCAAGCGTATTTTGAAAATGAAGCTGATCGTGAGTACTTCTTCACCCATATATGTACGCAAGACTGGAACGAACAACAAGATGCCGGATATTCTTTGCAAAAAGCAACGCAAGAAAAACTGGTAGAATTCCCAGATCCAAAATGGCAACAGCCAATTCGGGATTTCTATGGACGTTGGATTGAGATGCTACGAGGTCCTTTGCCTGATACGGTAGCCATATTTCAAGAATTAAAGCAGCGTCAGCAGTTTAAATTCTTTGCACTCACCAATTGGAGTGCTGAAAATTTTCATATTGCCTTAGCCCGTTTTGATTTTTTACATTGGTTTGACGGGCGTTTGGTGAGCGGTGAGGAGGGAACTCGTAAACCTTTTCCTGAATTTTATCAATTATTATTTTCCCGCTTTCAGGTCAACCCTTCTTCCGCTGTTTTTATAGATGATAATCTACGCAATGTAAAAGCAGGTGAAGCTCTCGGTCTACGAGGAATTCATTTTCAATCTGCGTCACAATTGAAAGCGGAGTTAAAGCAGTTAGGGATTACGGGATACTAGTTCCTTTTACTCACGTGAAAACGGCTGCTGAAAATCATGTCTTTTTCCTAAACGCAGGTAACTTATGTTCGCCACCGCTTATTCCAGCACCGGTCTTAACCATTTCTCTGCTTCTTCTAATGGCATTTTCTTGCGTTCTGCATAGTCCTTGAGTTGGTCGCGGTCAATTTTACCCAACCCAAAATAGTGGCTTTGGGGATGTGCAAAATACCAGCCACAAACGGAAGCTGGCGGATTCATGGCTAAACTTTCAGTAAGTGTGATGCCTATTTCTTCTGTTGCATTAAGCAAGGAGAATAGTTTTAACTTTTCGGTGTGGTCCGGACAAGCAGGGTAGCCTGGTGCTGGACGAATACCGTTGTATTCTTCCCGAATCAGTTGTTCATTACTTAAGGATTCACCTTTTTCATAGCCCCAATACTCTTTTCGTACTTGTTCATGTAAATACTCTGCAAAGGCTTCTACCATACGGTCGGCTAGAATTTGCACGATGATTTTATTATACTCATCCTGTTCTGCTGCAAAGCGATCAATATGTTTTTTTGCTCCATGGATCGTTACTGCAAAGGAGCCCATGTAGTCTTTACCCAGTTCGGCCGGACAAACAAAGTCTGCCAAAGAGAAACTAGGCTGACCGACTGCTTTTTTAAGTTGTTGACGTAAAAACTCCAGTTGAACGGGCCCTTGCTCGGTTTGTAACGTAACTGTATCCGCATTATTACTAGTGGCTGGCCAAAATCCAATCACGCCATCCGCTTGAAACCAATTTTCTGCAATGATTTGTTGTAATAGTTTCTGCGCATCATTAAATAGTCGTTGCGCTTCCTGACCAAATACCGCATCACTAAGCACTTCTGGATAACGGCCTGGCATTTCCCAAGCAATAAAGAAAGGTCCCCAATCAATATAACGGGCAATCGTAGCCAAATCAGCTAGTTTGATTACTTTTTTGCCGGTGAAAGTGGGGGTAGTAGGCTTGTATTTTTTCCAGTCAAAATACTCTTTGATCACCACGGCCTCTGAATAAGGGATCAGTGCTTTTTTATTTTTATTACTAAACTGATATTGCAGGGCTTCGTATTCTTGCTTGGTTTGTGTCAGTAATTCTTTTTTATTCTCTTTATTCAGCAGCGAGCTAACTACCGTTACACTACGTGAAGCGTCCAGTACGTGTAATACGCCATGTTCGTATTGTGGTGCAATTTTAACAGCGGTATGCATTCTTGAAGTAGTGGCACCTCCAATTAACAAAGGTTGTTGCATCCCACGGCGTTTCATCTCATGCGCTACGTGCACCATTTCATCCAATGAGGGGGTGATTAATCCACTTAAACCGATCACATCTACATTTTCTTTTTGTGCTGTATCTAAAATTTTATCAGCAGGCACCATCACACCCATATCAATTATATCGTAACCATTACAGCCTAGTACTACACCTACGATATTTTTTCCAATATCATGCACGTCTCCTTTTACGGTAGCCAATAATACTTTAGGGACATTACCTGCGGTAGCTGTTGGATTATTTTTTTTCTCCTCTTCAATAAACGGAGTGAGCCAGGCTACACTTTTTTTCATCACCCTTGCGCTTTTTACCACCTGGGGTAAGAACATTTTTCCAGCACCGAATAAATCACCCACTACATTCATTCCCGCCATCAGCGGTCCCTCAATTACCTCTAAGGGTCTTGGATATTTTAGTCGAGCTTCTTCTGTATCTGTATCGATGTAATCTGTAATACCATTAATCAAGGCGTGTTTTAGTCTTTCCTCAACCGAATTATTACGCCATGCTTCATCTTTTACTTCTGCTTTCCCTTTTGCTTTAACGGTTTCTGCAAATACAATCAATTTTTCAGTAGCCTCATTATTATCATTATTCCGATTGAGAATCACATCCTCACATAAATTACGCAGTGTGGGTTCAATTTCGTCATATACTACCAGCTGTCCTGCATTTACAATTCCCATGTCCATGCCTGCTTTGATGGCGTGAAATAGGAATACTGCATGCATGGCTTCTCGCACGTGATCGTTACCACGAAATGAAAAGGAGAGATTGCTTACCCCGCCACTCACTTTGGTCAGTGGCATTTTTTGTTTGATCAACCGTGTTGCTTCAATAAAGTCTACTCCGTAGTTATTGTGCTCTTCTAATCCCGTAGCAACTGCAAAAATATTGGGGTCAAATATGATATCCTGTGGAGCAAACGACAGCTTCGAGAGGAGTAAATTATAAGCTCGTTCTGAAATCTCTACTTTTCGCTGCATAGTATCGGCCTGTCCTTTCTCGTCAAAAGCCATCACGATCACCGATGCTCCAAAGCGCTGACAAATGCGTGCTTGTTGCAGAAATTTATCTTCTCCTTCTTTGAGTGAGATTGAGTTTACAATACACTTTCCCTGTACACATTTCAACCCCGCTTCGATGATCTCAAATTTGGAACTATCAATCATGATCGGAATCCGCGCAATATCAGGTTCACTTTGTAAGAGATTCAAAAAAGTAGTCATGGCTTCCACTCCATCGAGAAGTGCATCGTCCATATTCACGTCCAGGATCTGCGCTCCATTTTCTACTTGCTGGCGCGCTACACTTAAGGCTTCTTCAAACTTTTTTTCACGGATCAATCGTGCAAACTTTTTGGAACCTGTCACGTTTGTTCGTTCGCCCACATTTACAAAATTGGTTTCCGGTCTTACTACCAGTGGTTCCAGTCCGGCTAATCGTAAATAAGGTTTGATGGATATTTTTTCTTTCATACAGGGAATAGTAGTTAGGCTAGCGTTTCTTCAACCGTTGGTAATGCACGAGGGGTCACTCCCTTTACATGTTCGGCTATGTGACGAATATGATCTGGAGTTGTTCCGCAACAACCTCCTACAATATTGACAAATCCCTCACGAGCCCATTCTTCCAAATAATGGCCCGTGTCCGCGGGGTTCTCGTCATATTCACCCATAGCATTGGGTAAACCTGCATTGGGGTAAGCCGATACATAACAGCTGGCCAGGGTTGATAATTCTTCAATATGAGGGCGCATTTCTTTAGCACCTAGCGCACAGTTCAAT
>CAIRNW010000045.1 GCA_903879995.1 uncultured Bacteroidota bacterium | reverse complement strand
GATAGTCAGCGGGGGACGATATGGTCGATTCCGAGTTAATTCGTAGTTATAGATCAGTCTTCCCAACTCTCGCAAGAAAGGGAATCCGACGGTTTCCTCGTCATACTTAGAATCATTGACTACGCCATCGCTGTTTACATAGAGCGTGGCCGATAAGAAATAATCTACCCGATTAACGGTGTCTACTACGTAAGAAACATCGGTTAAAAACCCGTAAGCCCAGCCTACTTTATTAAAAACCCGCACGCCTGCAGGCATACGGTGAGTCGAATCCTGAAAAAAGAATTTCACATAACTATCATAAAAAACAGAGGTATCATACTTTGGATAATTGGTTTCTGAAGGATACTGTGATAAATATTGCAATAAGAATAAACGATCCTTCTCCGAAAAATTGAAACGATTTTTTTTGGGAAGCGAGTTGGGAAACACCACAGCCTGTAGCATTTTTTGCATATCCGCCAACGAAATTGAATTGTGACGCGTAAAGTCAAAAGGACCTTGTACTAACTGCTCCAGTCTGTTGATATGCGCGTTACCAATTAGAATGGGTGAAGGAAATGAAAAACTATCACGGTTGTATCCCGGCTCTTGGCTATAGATCTCTTGTCCGCTAGGATTATAAAAACGAACTGCATTAGTATGCCGGTTTTGTTGGTCCGTAAAACCCATAAACTGCCGTGTAATACGAACTGATGAATATCCTTTTGCTTGCAACAATTCATTAGCTGGCCCTTGCCCCATGAATTGATAAAAGCGATTATACGGATCGTTCTCACTAATGATAAATGCACGCTTGACCAGATGTCCTATGGTTGGAATTTCTCCGGGTGCGGAAACATCTTTGCGCAGGGCAACCTGACGTGGATAGCTGCTGTCAAATGCTACATGTGTATCACGGTTTAGTGCCGGTATTCTGCGCTCATTCTTTATTGGATTATCAAGCTGATGCAATTTTTCCAACGCTAAAAAAGCCAAAGGCATTTTTACCATGGAAGCCGGATTAAAATATTTATTGGGATCCACCAAATACGTATGATGCGTAAAGCGTGGTTCACCTTTTTTGTTGCGATCAATCTGCGTGTAAATAATTTGTAAGCGATACGTGTCCGGATCTTTCAACACCTGCTGTGCAGGTCCAGCATTCGCTTGCGATAAGATAGAAGTTAACAACCCACTGTTTTTGCTTTGCGCCCAACCCGAAAGTGCAAAACCAACTAGTATAAAAAACAATGCTCCTGTTGGTAATAAAGATTGAGAAAAATCACGGGTACACTTGCATACCGTCATTTTATATTGAGAGTTCATGGTGTAGTTTGAGATGAATTTAGAAAAAAACAAAACGCAAGGGGTATGAAAACTGTATCAAAAATTATGGTCGCATTGGGTGCCGGCCTGGCTATCGGAAGTGTGCTAGGGGTGTTGTTTGCACCAGACAAAGGCTCGGAAACACGCCGAAAACTCCGTGAAGGAAGAGAACGGTGGGGAAAACGAGTAGAAGGTAAGCTGAAATGGGGAAAGGAGAAACTCGACGAAAAAGTTAAAAAGGCCGAAGAAGAACTGGAAGGTATTATCTAAAACCAGGCCTTCTTACCTTTAGGAAATGTCAGAAGAGCTCAACAAAATTGAGGAATTGGTCAGTCGCCTCAAAGCGTACCTGAACACCAGGTTGTCGCAACTCAAGCTGTCTACGGCAGAAAAAACAGCAAATGTTTTAACTGTCTTGATCGCGGTGTTGCTGGCAGCCCTGGTGTTTTTTTTGTTCTTAACGATAGTCTGTATCGGATTAGCATTATTAATTGGAAGTTGGCTTAATAGTCTTTGGATGGGCTTTATGATTGTGAGTGGCCTTATCCTGTTACTGGGACTCTGGGGCTGGATTTCACGAGACCGGTGGTTACGTATCCCCATTATGAATCTATTGATCCGCGCCTTATTCAAGGATGAACCCCATGAGAAAGATTAGACGCATCGAGGATATTGAACACGAAAAATTAAAACTAAAGGTGCAGCAATTGGACCAGGAAAAAGCCATTCGTGCCGCCTGGAAAGAATTAAAATATTCATTTAGTCCGGGCGCCTTGTTACAAAACAAAATTGGCCATTGGGCACAGGTGGGTTGGCGACTATTAAGTCGTAAATGGAGGAACCACTCTGCTAATTAGTTATTGAATCAACACGCGGAAGGACTGCTTTCCTGCAGTGAGCACATAAGCTCCTTTGCTATACCCTTGAACAGGAATAGTGTTTCGCCCTGCAGGCAATTGACCTTTCCAAACGGTAGCTCCGGCTGCATTCACTAAACGAATCCATTGCGATTCAGCTAAGAAAACAGTAAGTTGATCTTGTACAGGATTGGGATATACCTGAACATCTGACCCTGGCTCGTTGAATATGATGCTAACAATTTTACTATAACTAAACTTATCATCGATATCACGCTGAAGAATACGGTAATAGTTATAATTATTTCCTTTCAAAGGATTTTGATGAACATAGGAATAGTTACGCGTAGTAGTGCTGTTGCCTGCAGCGGGAATAGTAGACAAAGAACTCCAGTCAGTTGCATTCAAGCTATGTTGTACTACAAAGTCTTTAGTATTCTGTTCAGACGCAGTTGACCAACGTAAAACAGATTGACCATTCTGCTTTTGAGCAGAGACGGTTTCCCAGGTAACGGGGAGGGAACCTGAAGTTCCAGATATTGTGAAATTTCTAGTTGAGGAGCAAGTAAGTCCTCCTGAAGTGACTGTATAAGTTACTGTACCACTTCCAGCTGATGAGGCAGTTAAAAGGCCAGAACTAGAATTAATAGAAGCAACTCCAGCTGGTGAAGCAGTTAAAGACCAAGTACCACCTGAAGTACCTGAGGTGCTAAAGGTTGTTGTTGCCCCTGACCAAGTTGTACCAGGCATTGGGCTGATAGTCCCAGCTATTTGAGAAACATTTATTGTTATAACATTTGAAGATACTTCGTTGGAGCTTCCATCTATAGCAATTCGTTGAAAATAGGTGGTTTGGGTTAACGAACCTGGGTCGTAATATGCAGTGGTGACGGCTGGAGAAATATCTGTAAAACCTGACGAACTTGATGTAGTCGATTTTTGCCATTTATATGAGGAGTAATTTGTAGCTGGCTCAGTAGAGGTTATTCGTGAAGGTGTCCCACCAGAGCAAATAGTTTGATCTGTTCCGATTGTACCTGGTGTAATACTTAGCAGCCCGCTCTGATTTACAGAGGAAATAGCATATGTACAAGAAATCGTACTAGAGCCTGAAGTAATTTCGAATCTATAATACCCGGCAGGAGCTAAGCCTCCGCTACTTGATGAATAACCATAAAAGCACATGTTGGAGGTACTGTTATTTACTTTAATAGCGCCAAAGAAGGTTGTACCGCTAACTACAGAGCTTCCCGTACTTCCATTCTGTAGTAATGTATTGTTGTAATATACCTTACTAATTGTAAAATCGTTTGCAGTCGTCGAGAATATAAAATCACCTGTCTTATAAACAAAAGACCCATAATTACTTGGATCATCTGGGGAACAAACATTATTAACATTATTCCCATTATTTCTTTTACTAAAAGTTGGGCAAGTTTGTGCATAAACACCCGCCTCAACGAAGAGCATGAAAATACAAAACGCACTAGCAGCAAGTGATTTGAAAGAAAAGTAAAACATTGAATAAACAAATTGCTTCATAAAAATAAAGTAATTTTCGGTTAATAGGTTCAAGGCGTAAATTGGTTAGTATTTGCACTTATAAGTTTGAATTTTGTGAACTTGCGTTACCATGGGTAAAGATCCAAATAATCACAGTGTTGACTCAACCCTCACGGCTGAAAAAAAATCACTGGAGCAGGAAGTCTACGACACGCGATTTAAGTTAAATGTGTTGTTGGAGATTACAGATGCCGTGCATTATATCTCGTATCGGACACAGCCTGGAAAGAGTTTTTATTCAGATCGATGGGAAAAAGTCTTGGGCTTTTCACCACACGATGTGGCAAATCCATTAGCTGAAAAAGATAAATTGGTAGTAGTTGATTCTTTGGAAGCTTATGAGGCTGCCTGGGATAGTTTTCTGCAAACTGGCCACACTTCCATAAAATACCAGCTACAACATCCTAAAACTGGTAAGCGAGTATGGATTGAGGAAGTAGTACATAAAAAATTTGATCTGGTAGCCAACGACGAAGTGTGGGCAGGAACAATACGAGATATCAGTGGCGTAGAGTTTTATAAAGAGTATATCGAAGAGAGTGAGAGGCGCTTTAAAAAAATTGCAGATAGTGTGCCCATTATGATATGGGTGTCTGATGAAAACGATGTTATTGTTTATAATAACGAAAAAGCCCGGCAATTTTTTGGACTTAAAGAAGAAGATCAATACTCTGTTGGTGATATGTCAAACTGGGTAGCTGACGAATATCAGGAAATTGTAATCAAAGAATGG
The DNA here is from genome assembly GCA_903879995.1 of uncultured Bacteroidota bacterium. GTDB lineage: Bacteria > Bacteroidota > Bacteroidia > Chitinophagales > Chitinophagaceae > JJ008. The sequence continues at coordinate 1,700 of CAIRNW010000045.1, read as the reverse complement.
GATCAAAAAGTTGCAAAAAGAGAGCCGATAGATGTAGAAATGGCATTAAAGACAGCCATTCCCAATGAGTATAAATATCTTTCACTTCGGGCCATTCCACGTTTTTTAAAAAGTGGAGAGTTTATTGGCTATATCGGGGCTACCTATGATTTAACGAATGAATATAAATACAAGCAACAGGCTGAAATCAGCCTGCAAACGCTAAGGGCCAGTGAAGAAAAATTCAGAACGCTATTTGAAAATTTAGAACTAGGGGTACTGGAGGTTGATTTAACAGACAAAATTGTCTACAACAACGAAGCATTCAGTAAAATGCTTGGCTATACCCCCGAGGAAATTAAAGGAAAAATTGCTCACGCCTTATTTATAGCAAAACCTGAGGAAACAAAAACCTTTGAAAAAAATCATGCACTACGCGAAAAAGGGAAAGGATCTGTTTATGAATTAACCCTCCAACGAAAAGATGGTAAATTGATCACAACGGTAATCAGCGGTGCTCCCGTTTTTGATTTACAGGGAAATGTCAGAGGATCCGTAGGTATTCACTGGGATGTTACAAAAATTCGTGCATTAGAGCAGACGATTGTAGAGCAAGAGGTACGCAAAGAACAAGAACTGGCCGAAGCACGTTTGCAAGCCGAGGATCAGCAGCGATACGAAATTGGTCAGGACTTACACGACGGAGTAGGTCAAATGCTGGCTTATATCAATGTGTTGATAGAAATGCTGAAAACCAAAGGCACCCTAACTAAAAAAGAACTCACCAACCTGGAGTCAGCCTTACAAAATACCATACAACAAGTACGCACCCTTTCGAGGTTACTGGCTCCCCCAGAATTAAAAGATATTGGACTTCGTGCTTCTGTTCGGGAATTAATCGACTCCTGCTCGGTGATGAAAAAACCAACCTTTAGCTTGGAGATCTACGCAGCGCAAGAAGATTATAATTTGAACCTTAGCAAAAAACAAATGGTATACCGAGTAATACAGGAATTACTCAATAATACGTTTAAACATGCAGATGCATCGCATGTAAACTTATCTCTTCAATTTGATAAAAAGAATCTTCAATTAGTATACCAGGATGATGGACGCGGTTTTGATCAGCAACATATCAGAAAAGGTATAGGTCTAGATAGTATTCAATCAAGAATAAAATTTCATAAGGGAACGTTGAAAATTGCAAGCGAACCTGGAAAGGGAAGCACTACACGGATTAGTATCCCCATTGGATAGTAAGAGTACCGCAAAGTAGCGTAGCAAGATTTCTCCAATGAAAAAAGCCATTCATTGCTGAATGGCTTTCTCAAAAATGAGTTGAAAAGCTTAGCTCAGGTGCTTACCTAGGTACTTTGCAATTTCAAACATAGACACCTGGCCTTTACCACCGAATACTGCTTTCAGCTTAGCATCCGTGTTAACCATACGTCTGTTTTTGTTGTCTTGAAGTTTGTTGGACTTAATGTAGCCCCAAATCTTCTTAACAGCTTCTGTACGAGGAAGTGCCTTAGAACCTACTACAGCAGAAAGTGCCGCGCTAGGAGTCAGTGCTCTCATGAAAGCCGCGTTAGGCTTACGTGCAGACTTTTTCTTAGCAGGTTTTTTCTTAGCAGCCTTTTTAGCAGGCTTCTTTGCTGCTTTCTTAGCTACCTTTTTCTTGGCGGCTTTTTTAGCAGGCTTCTTTGCAGCTTTTTTAGCTT
>CAIRNW010000044.1 GCA_903879995.1 uncultured Bacteroidota bacterium | reverse complement strand
TTTTCTGTCTTCATAGGCTAACTCATGCACTTTGGCATGATGCAATAAAAATTCTGTTTCCGAACAGTTTTTAAGTTCAATTTGTCCGAGCAAATGAAGCATCTCAATAACAATGGCACCATAGGCAGGCAATCCCATCGACACAATTTCAAATCCTCTATAGTTTCCTCTTACTATGGTAGCTTTTTCCGTGCGATAGTTCAGCATATCCTCCCAGGATAAATAGCCGCCGCCTGCTTTAATTTGTTTGATTAGTGTGGCAGCCAAATCTCCTTTATAAAATGATTCCCCTTGGTCTACTGCAACTTTTTCAAGGGTTGCAGCCAGTTTAGGTTGGCGAAACAAATCACCACCCTTAGGGAGTGTATCTGCGATAAAAAAGTGCTTTATTGTGGATGGAAAAAGTAATAAGTCTTTTCTCACTGATCTAATTCGATCTGCCTCATCGGGTAACAACACAAAACCATTTTTTGCATATGCAATGGCCGGCGCGATTACTTGCTGTAAGGAAAGTTTACCATTTGACTTGTGTAATTCTACAAGCCCTTTCACCACGCCAGGAACTCCGATAGTCGTATATCCATCTTCCTGATCAGATGCAGCTGGAGAATATGAGCTAGGTACTTGTGTGGTTGCATCAATTCCAATGATTTTGCCTTTATTGTTCCGATGTATTACTTGTAGCCGTCCACCTAGCCCACTCATAGAGGGTTCTACTACACTTAGCGCAAATGCAGCAGCAGTAATGGCGTCGTAGGCATTTCCACCTTGCCTGAACATGTTGGCGCCTGCTGCGCTGGCTAATGGGTGTGCACATGCGATTATCGAATTAGCACTATCTATTTTTGATTGTGCAATTACAGCATAACTACTCACCATGCAGAGGAGTAGAAGAAAGTTTTTCATGTTTAGTGTTTTATAAGCACAGAGTCTTCTAAGTCTTTTACTAAAATGCTTTTTTCATTTAGGAGAGAATGCAGCATGGCGGGCTTTAGGCTATCCAATGGACTATTCTTTAGCCGGAATTCCTCCATCTCTCCGTTTGGTTTTTTCCATCTAATAATCTTGCATTTGCATTCTGCATTCTCAACCGAATTTAAGATTTCTTCCAGCTCGCCCCCCGTCCCTATTTTGGTATAGACCTCTCGTATGCCAATCACTTTATTTTTATCGCCAACATCAAAGTTCCACGAAGCTGAGATTGCATTTAAGAATTTTTTGTTTGTATCCAATTGTAATAGACTATGACGTGGTGAAAGAATTTTTTGATCCAGGGTTACTAAGCGAGAGTGAATAGAGATGGTGGTTGGATTATCAAACTGTGCATAACCAAGGTGATTAAAGCTGGCGCCATATCTCTTATATAGAAAATAGCCTCTCTTTTCTTTAAAAGTGGCAATATTCATCACTACTTTTCTAGACCGATCCGTATCTGAAATCCGGGCTTGTGGCGAACCGGTATAGCAAATCCAAATTCCCTCTAGTGCTTCTTTCTCTTGTTTTGTTATGGAAAGGGGGGTGATGCTGAAATCTTCTTTGAGCTCTTCTAATTCATCGTGTATTGAACTGACTTTTAGTTTCATCAATACCAGTGTGAGTATAAGACCAACAAAAAGCAAGGAAAGTTGAATAAGATATGTTTTCTTGTTCTTACTCTGTTTTTTTTGAAGTTGGGTTAATTCTGATTTGAGTCGTTGGTTATCATGCAAGATTGAATAGCTGTCTGCTGTACTTACTTCAGCTTTTTCAGTAAGCAATTCAGGATCCAACGGATTTTTTTCAAATTGCAAACGGCCAACGCCAAATAAATAAATATAGCAGGTATCTACTAAAAATGGTCGTGGGTTGGCTACCAGACCCATTAGTGCGTCGCGCACTTGGCCTCCTGTTATATCGTATTTCCTGAAAGGGTATTTTTTAGACTCACTTGCTCTGTCTGCCTCATATTCTTGGTGCCCGTATTTTTCTGAAGTGAGGGGAAGTTGAGAACTAATATCACTAAGCGCAATAGCGAGCGGCTCGTAGTTTTTTCTATTCGTGTTTTTTGTTAAAATAGTCCCGTTTTCTGCTTCAAACTTTTCAATACACTTATTAAGCAGGTAAATTATTTCTTCTTTCCCTTTTTTAAGCATTTTGTAAACTATTGATAATGAATTATTAAGACGTTTCCGAAAATTATATTTATTTCCGAAAGTGGGTTAATTAATCAGAAATCGCTTTTTAAATGGTGTTGGTGATCAAATTAACAAATTGTTTGTAAGATTGATCTACTAAACTAACGAAATACTTGCTTATGAAAAAAATCGTGACCCGGTTATCGGTTGCTCTATTGGTGGCCATCGGGATCTTTTTCTCACAAGTGGCTGAAGCACAGACCATCCAGGTTTCTGGTAAGGTACTATCAGCTAAAGACAATTCTCCTCTTGAAAACATAACCGTTCGCCCTGCTGGTTCCAAAAAAGGTACGGCCACAAAACAAGATGGGAGCTTTAAAATCGAGATACAAAAAGGGCAGTCACTTGAGTTTTCAAGTGTAAACATGCTGGGAAAGACTGTAAAAAATATCGATAGTCCCACCAACTCTTTGATGGTGGTTATGGAGGAATCTGATAATAATTTATCCGAAGTGATGGTTGTGGCGTACGGTACTCAAAAAAGGAGTTCCATTACGGGTTCGTCCTCTACTGTAAAAGCGGCCGTTCTGGAAAATGCCCCGAGTACTTCAATTCAGGAAAGTTTGCAAGGAAATGTGGCAGGATTGCAATCACAAAATGGTAGCGGACAACCCGGATCAGTGCCTAACGTAAGGATTCGAGGTATCGGTTCAATTAGTGCCGGAGCTGCTCCTCTTTATGTTATTGATGGAATTCCGGTGGTGAGTGGAGATATTTCTGGCGGTAATTCTAACACCATTGCCGGCTTGAATCCAAATGATATACAGAGTTTGACCGTATTAAAAGATGCTTCAGCTACCTCTTTATATGGATCTCGTGCCGCTAATGGTGTGGTATTGATTACCACCAAAAATGGGAAGCCGGGTAAAGCTAAAATCAATATTACTGTTCAGCAAGGTATGATCAATAATACGATCCGTGACGAACAAAAAACGCTAAACACAGAAGAATACATTCAATATTACAAAGAAGGTTGGATCAATGCGGGCCGTAACCCTGCTTCCTACGACTCTGCCCTAGTGGCAAATGGTATTAGCAGAAATGTAGACACAGACTGGTTTGATGTAGTGATGCGTCAAGGAAAGTTTAGTCAGTATAGCTTGAATGCAAGTGGAGGAAATGATAAGTCAACTTTTTACATGTCGGGCAGTTATTATAAAGCAGAGGCGCCATTAAAAGGGGTGGATTATGATCGTGCTACCTACCGAGTTAATGCCAGCGCAGAGTTAAGTACACGTTGGACAATTAAGGGTGGTTTTAGTGGTAACTTTCAGCGTAACACTGATTTTCCCGGAGGTTCTTTTTTTGCTAACCCAACCCGTGCCATGTACCGGTTAGCTCCTTGGCTGCCAGTATATAAAAGTGATGGAGTAACCTGGGAGTTGGGATATAATAGTGGGTATAATCCGGCTGCTGTAATTGCCACCACTAAACGCGTTGCTAAAACGTATAATATTGGTGCGAATGCCTCCACTAAATACCAGCTACTGAAAGGATTAACCTACGAGGGAAGTTTTGCATTAGACTTTAACCATGCTTATCGTACTATTTTCAATGATCCTCGTGTTGGTAACGCCTATGTAGCAGTTGGTGGAACGATTCAAAATTTTTCTCAGGATATTGTCAATTGGATAGGTACTAATATTCTTCGATACAAAACTGAATTTGGTCGCGGGCATGAAATAGAGGCTTTTGCTGGGTATGAGGCGCAAAGCCGTTCTGATGTTGATATGACTGTAGTTGTCAATGGAATTGCACCAGGTACCAGCACACCTGCTGGGGGATCTCAAATTGAAACAGCTACCGGAACAGGTACTATGAATACCATTGTGAGTAAGTTCCTCAATGCTAATTATGGATATACAGATCGCTATTTTTTGACTGGATCTATTCGTCAGGATGCATCCTCTCGTTTTGCTAAAAACTATCAGTCAGAAATTTTCTGGTCCGTGGGATTTGGCTGGAATATCACCAACGAGCCGTTTATGAAATCTAAATGGATCAGTGAATTGAAATTGCGTGGTAGCTACGGTTATACCGGAAACCAGGGTATTGATAATTTTGTTTCACAAGGACTTTATACAGCGGGTTCAGATTATAACCAAACTTCTGGTATTACCCTTTCTCAGTTAGCAAACGACAATTTAACCTGGGAAAAAAATATCCCACTTGACTTTGGCGTAGATTTTTCTTTATTCAAAGGCCGTTTGTCAGGTAATATTGATTGGTACTCCAGAGTTTCCTCAGAGTTATTGATTAGCCAATCTATTCCAAGTGTTAATGGGGTTACAAATATTACAGTAAATAATGGTGCCATGCAGAATAGAGGGGTTGAAGTAGCTATTTCAACTGTGAATGTGGCACCTCAAAAGCAAAAAGGTTTTAAGTGGGTGACCGATTTTAATTTCACCACTAACAAAAACCAAATCACGGAAATTGACTCCTTATTTTCTACCACTGGAGATTATTACCGCGTAAAAGGCTATGATTATTACACGCACTACCAACGAGGTTATGCAGGTGTGAATCCAGCAAACGGTGAAGCGCTTTGGTATACAACTGGAGCAAAGGATTCAACCACTAATGTGTTCACCACTGCGTTACCCAGAGTTACCATGGGTAGTGCACTTCCTAAGTTTTTTGGAGGGATCACTAATAATTTATCGTATGGTGATTTCAAATTAAGTTTTCAATTATATGTATTCTGGGGAAATCGTATCTATGACTCCTATGGGTACTTACAAAAATCCGATGCCAATCTTGGCTTTACAGACCAAAGTAATGGGTTGAGTAAATATGAATATCGACGTCGTTGGACTAAGCCAGGAGACATTACAGATGTGCCCAAACCCGTCTTCTTAGGAACCCAGTCCTCCGCTGGTAGCTATGAAAGTACTCGCTTTAACTATGATGGAAGCTATATTCGTCTGCGTGATGTTTCCTTGACTTATACAGTTCCCAAACAATATCTTTCAAAGTCTAAGATTAATAACATGCGTGTGTATCTACGCGGACAAAACCTGTTCACGTATGTAAAAGATAAACGCTTCAATACGGATCCTGAAACGGATATCAGTGGAACGCTAAGTCAAAATCCACCCGTGTTTAGCACATTCTTGTTTGGTATTGATATTACTTTTTAATTCAACTAACTTAATTATACCATGAAAAATTATATTCTTCTTTTCAGCGCGCTGGTGGTACTGGCGTCATGTAAAAAGAGTTTTACTGACTTAAAACCTCAGCAGAGTGTTTTTACTGAAGATGTATTTTCCAGTATGCCTACTGCGCGTGCAGCTGTCAATGGCCTCTATTCGCTCATGCAATCCTATAGTTATTACGGTAGAGATGCGATGGTTATACCAGAAGTACTATCTGATAACATGACTCGTAGCGTCAAAACTGGAAACAGGTATACCGGAATGAATACAATGACACATACTGCAACGGATGCAAACGTAAGTCGCATGTGGTCTCAAATCTATCGCGTCATCACTAATGCAAATGCTATAATTGCCAACGAAAGCAAATTACAGGGCATCGCAACCTCACTGGAAACGGCAGAGGTTAAGCAATTGGTAGGCGAAGCATATGCTGTGCGTGCTATGGCTTATTTCGATCTGGCAAAATTCTTCTCTCGTCCACTCAAGCATACCACTGATGGCAGCCATCTTTCTGTCCCCTTAGTACTTAAGCCCATTACAAATGTTGCAGAGGTTGTGTATCCCAAAAGAAACACTGCCGCAGAAGTTTACGATCAAATCGAAAAAGATATTCAAGAGGCCTTAACCAGACTTAATACCACTGGCGATGTGATTATTAATGGTGCTACCAACGCAGCATTTTTTAAAATTCGCTTTAATCGTTGGGGTGTTCTGGCCTTGAGAGCCCGTGTAGCGGTGTATAAGGAGGATTGGCCTACAGCAGTTACTGCTGCCTCTGCCGTAATCAATTCAAATCGATACAGTCTTTTTCCTTACGCTACCTTGTTTAGTAATTTTCAGACCGTGGGTAATGTTGAATCAATTTTAGAAGTAGCGAATAATGCCACTGACAATCCCGGTACAGATAGCTATGCATACCTGTGTAGCCAACAGGGGTATGGAGAATGCTTGGCAACTCGTCAGTCGATGAACAGTCGAAGTACCGGGACAACCTTAAGTACTTTCAAAGGGCTTTATGAAGCTTATACCCCAACCGATGCCAGACGTCGTTTTGTAGAGCTGGGAAATCGAAATTCTATTGGTGGAGAGGTGAACGTACCGCTTTGTTTGAAGTATACTAACATATCTAATTATACTGAAAATATAAAAGTGTTTCGCTTAGCCGAAATGTATTTAAGTCGTGGGGAAGCTTTGGCTAGAATCGCGCTTCAAACTGGGGATGCTGCTGCATTAAATGCGTCCTTGACTGATGTTAACCTGATTCGTCGTTCCAGAGATACGGCCTCTACAACCCGACTTTTTGCGGCAACACTTGGTACGCCTCCTGTTGGGAGTATTACTGCAGCAGCCTATGTAGACAGTATTATTGTAGAGCGCAGAAAGGAGTTTGCCCTTGAGGGTCAACGCTTGTTTGATCTAAACCGAACTAAAACTAATTACGTAAAGATTAATTCAGCAGGAAATAGCACCTCCAGACTTATACAGTATACAAACACCACAAGTAGTTATTATTATAGAACCATTTTGCCAATTCCTGTAACTCAGGTGCAGAATAACCCCAATATGGTTCAAAACGAAGGATTTTAAAATTGTTTGATCATGATAAGTCTTGGATATGAAGGTTAGGTTATTTCTGGTTGGATTATTAATAGTTCAACTTCTCTCTCCGTCGCATGCACGACCTGTCAAGGATACCTTGCGTGTTCTTTTTGTTGGCAATTCCTACACTTATTACAACAATTTGATACAAATGGTTTCTTTGATTTCAGATAGCCTGGATACAAAACTGATCTGTACCAAATCAACAGTTGGAGGTACAAATCTGGGGGAGCATTGGCGGGAAGAAAAAGGGCTACGTTCAAAAACGATGATCCAGAAGGGTAGTTATGATATTGTAGTGTTCCATGATCATAGTTTACGTCCCATTGAAGCACCGGATAGCTTATTGTATTACGGCGGTTTGCTATGTGAATTAATAAAAAGTAAAAAAGCCAGACCTTTTTTATACAATACTTGGGCGCGTGAAAAAAATCCTGCCTCGCAAGAAATCATAAACGATACCTATACACGTTTATCTGAGCAATGTGGGGCAGCAACAGTTAGGGTAGGGGATAGCTGGCAAGAGTATTTAAAACAATCTCCCAAGGCTTCTCTCTATTCGGGGGACGGCTCACATCCCAGTAATCTTGGCACTTTTATAGCTGCTTTGTGTTTTGTCAAGGCAATTACAGGAAAGCTCCCTGATTCTATACCAACTGTATTTAATTATTTTGACCGCGATGGAGAAACCTTTCGAATTATGCAAGTGAGTAAAGAAGAGATTACGCTTGGAATTAGTGTGGTTAACGGCATCATTGTGCAAGCTTTATAATGCAGTTGAAATCCATTCAAAAAAATCTCACCGTTTGGGTGTTGCTTGCCATTGCATTGGGAATCTTGCTGGGCCATTTTTATCCCGATACGGCTGTGGCCATGCAGCCATTAGGCAAATATTTTATTGAGGTGGTTAAACTTTTTATTAACCCCATCATAGTAGTTACAATCGTATCGGGCATTTGCGGAATGGATAGTTTGAAGCGAGTAGGCAGGATAGGAGGGAAGGCCATCCTATATTTTGAAGTGATTACCACTATTGCATTATTGATTGGAGTTGGAGTAGCCTATTTGATACAACCGGGATCTGGAATCATTGCTTCCGGAATTAATCCATCGGCTGTGAGCGCTTATCAAAAAAGTGGAGGCATTTCAATGCTTACATTTTTTAGAGAAAATTCCACCATTCAGTTTTTGATTCTTTCTATTCTTATTGGTCTTATTTTAAATCGTTCCCGCTACAAAATAACTGTATTAGAAAAAGTGCAGTGGACAGCCGGCTATCTATTTAAGGCATTAGGGTTGGTAATGAAATTTTCTCCCATTGGTGCTTTTGGAGGGATGGCCTACACTATTGGTAAATACGGTCTTGCAGCATTGTTACCCTTGGGTAAATTAATGCTCTGCGTTTATATCACGATGTTCTTGTTTATCATTCTAATTTTAGGAGCTGTTTTGCGTTACTACCAGGTTAGTATATGGAAGTTCCTTCGATTTCTTCGAGACGAACTCTTGATTGTACTGGGAACATCTTCCTCAGAGGCAGCACTCCCTTCGCTGATGAATAAGCTTGAAAAAATGGGGTGTGACCGTTCGGTGGTTGGTTTAGTGGTCCCTACGGGATATTCTTTCAACCTAGATGGAACTTCTATTTACCTATCGATGGCCATAATTTTTTTGGCACAGGTTTTTCAAGTGGATTTAACATTTGGTCAAGTGGCAACAATATTCGGCGTATTAATGGTTACTTCAAAAGGTGCTGCAGGTGTAACAGGAAGTGGTTTTATCATTCTTGCTTCAACGCTTAGTGCTGTTAAAGTAATACCCGTAGAAGGTTTAGCACTTTTACTGGGAGTGGATCGATTCATGTCTGAAGCCCGTGCCATCACAAATTTTATAGGGAATGGGGTGGCTACTGTTTTCCTATCGATCAACGAAGGGTTATTTTCCAGGGAAAAAATGGATAATGTATTATAAGCCATCCCTATTTAATAAATTGTAAATCAATGTGTTAAATAGTTTGCCCCTTATTTTTTCTCCCTTTGATTTAAATAAATCGTTTATTTTTTGTGAATATTTTGTTAAGTTGCAGGCAGCGTTCTGAAGCAATTTACTGCCCTTAGGTTGGTATATTGCGTCTGTACGCCTAAACTAAATTTTAAAAATCAGTTGCTAATGAGAAAAGAATTGCTCTTACTCGTTTCGCTAGTAACGTTCTGTTTTTCCACCTTGATGGCACAGCAGAGCGTAACTGGTAAGGTTCTTGATGACAAAGGTGCACCCGTTGTAGGTGCGTCTGTAGTGCAAAAGAACAATCGCAAGAATGGTACCTCTACGGATGCCAGTGGTAGTTTTACCCTGAGTGTTCCCAATGGTGGAACTGTACTTGTTATTTCAAGTGTTGGATTTGCTGCTACTGAAGTAGCTGCTTCTAATGCGTCAAAAGTCACTTTGGCTGCTTCATCTGAAACTATTTCAGAGGTTGTAGTTACTTCACTGGGTATCAAGCGTGAGAAAAAAGCGCTTGGTTATGCAGTTGCCTCTGTAGACAAAAAACAATTGGAGCTTCGCCCCGAAGGTGACCCCATGCGTTTGCTACAAGGTAAGGCTCCTGGTGTTAATATCTTAAACAGTAGTGGTATCTCCGGATCAGGAACTAACATTACGATCCGTGGTGTATCCACTATTAGTGGTAACTCACAGCCATTGTTTGTTGTAGACGGAGTTCCATTTGATGGTTCTACCAACACACAAGGAAGTTTCTTATATGGTAACCAAACAGGTAGCCGTTTCTTTGATATCGATCCTAACAATATCGAGAGTGTGAGTGTATTGAAAGGGTTGAGTGCAACCACTCAATACGGTTCTTTAGGACGTAATGGAGTGGTATTGATCACTACAAAGAATGGTGCTGTATCTCGTGGCCAGCGCAAGAAAACAGAAATTACCGTTAGCCAATCTGTTTTCACTAACGAGGTTGCTAATATTCCAGTGTATACAGACAAATATGGTAACGGATTTAACAATGCCGTGGGTAACTTCTTTAGTAACTGGTCATCCATTGCCTTTACTAATCCTCCTATGCGTCTTCCTCACCCTTACGACAGACCAGCACTTTATGGTGCTTTCCCTGAATTGAGAGGTGCTAAATATGATTATAAGTTTTATCCTTCTATCGAGAACTTTTTCCGTACTGGTCTAGTATCTAATACAGGTATCAACATCAATGGTGGAGGACCTGGTTTAGCAATGAATGCTAACTTCAGTACACTGACTGATAAAGGATTTACACCCGAGAACGATGTAGTACGTCACACATTTGGTGTGGGTGGAAATGCAAAGTTGACTAACAACTTTACATTGACTTCTTCTATCAATTTTACGACTACAAAGTTCAAAACTCCTCCTACAGCAAGTAGTACTGGTAGCGGATCTGACAATGGTGTTTCTGTATTTGGTGACTTGATCTATACGCCAACTTCAGTAGACCTGATGAACTGGCCTTACCAAAACCCTGCTGACGGGTCTTCTGTTTATTATCGTTCTGGTAACGATATTACCAACCCTCGCTGGACTATTGCCAATTCACGTGTGAAGCAAAACACTAACCGTGCCTACGGTAACGTACAACTTCGTTACGATTTAGGTAAGTCACTCAACTTTACCTACAAAATTGGATTCGATAACTACGCTGAAGAGCATATCCACGAGCACAACAAAGGCGCTGCAGAGTTCCCTCTAGGATTCTACAGAACTACCTACGTGAATCGTGCAATTTGGGATCACTCCATGTTAGCAAGCTACAATACACGTCTTACTGATGATATCACTTTGAATGTGGAGGCCGGCGCTAACGCTTATATTAATAACTACAAGCAATTCGGTCAATACAGCTCGCAGCAGTTGGTATTTGATCTTTTTGACCACTCCAACTTTATCACACAGAACAAAACTGGTGATAGTGGTAATGACCTTGACTACAAAGTTGAGCAAATGCTATTGGGAGCCTTTGGTTTTGCTTCCTTTGGTTACAAAGACTACCTCTATGTGAACGTAGGTGCAAGAAGCGACTGGTCCTCTAAGTTCGAATCTGCTAACCGTAATAAGGTATATCCTAACGTAACTGCTTCATTCATTCCTTCTACCGCTATTGATGCATTGCGTTCAAGCAAAGTGGTGAATTATTTGAAGATGCGTTTAGGTTATTCAACCAGTGCCTCTTTCGGAGATGCTTACCAAACACGTGCTACCCTTGGTATCCAGGCAAACCGCTTTGTGACTTCTGGTGGAACTGTAGTTAACTCTAACACATTGGGCGGACGACGTCCAAACCCAACTCTTCGTCCTGAGCTTTCTAAGGAAACTGAATTTGGTATTGAAGGTCGTTTGTTCAATAACCGTGTAAATCTTGACCTTACATTATATCGTCGTGTGAATCCTGACCAGATCTTGGATAAAGACCTCGATCCTGCTTCTGGTTACACAGTGCAAAGTATCAATGCCGCTACGGTAGAAAACAAGGGTATTGAATTAGGGTTGGGTTATACAATCATTCGCAATAAGAAGTTTAACTGGGATATCAACACCAACTTTACCTTAAACCGTAATAAGGCGTATGATTTTCCTGATGAAATTCAACAAATCGGATTGGCAGGGTATAGCGACCTAGGTTTGTTTGCTTTCCCCAATCAGCCACTCGGTTTGATTTATGGTTCAAAAGTGCTACGTGATCCTAATAAAGGAAATCAGCCAGTAGTTGGTCCTGATGGTAATTACATCGTAGATCCTACACTAGGCATTCTTGGTGACTCTAATCCTGATTTCCAATTGACTGGTATCACAAACTTCTCTTACAAGCGTCTCTCCTTCCGTATGCAATGGGATTATTCTCGCGGAGGTGATATGTTTGCGATGACTCCATTAATCTTATTATCTCGCGGAGTAACTAAAGACACAGAGGTTGATCGTCAGCAAATGTGGGTAATCCCTGGTGTAAATCAGGCGGGTGAACCCAATAACGTGCAGATCTCAGTTTCTGACGTGTTCTTTAACAACCGTCTGGTATCTGCTGATGAGTTTGGAGTTTGGGATGCTACTGTAATTCGTTTGCGTGAAGCTTCTTTGTCTTACTCTATACCTGAGAATCTGTTAAAGAAATCTCCATTCGGAAGTGCTTCTTTTACTGTATCAGGCCAGAACCTTTGGTATAAGGCACCTAGCTTCCCTAAGTACACCAACTTCGATCCTGAAACTTCTACATTGGGAGTAAGCAGCTTTGCCCGTGGTTTTGAATTAATGACTGCTCCTTCCTCTCGTCGTTTCGGAGCTAGCTTAAGATTAACCTTCTAAAATCCGCAACCATGTATAGAAATAAATTAATTCTAATTGCTGTTGCAGCTTCCTTGTTAACACTTTCGTCTTGCAAAAAAAGACTGGACGATATGTTGGCAAATCCCAACGTTCCAACGTTGGATAAGGCTGATACAGATCTATATCTAAACGCTGCGCAGCTCAGCTTCGCAGACGTATTTAACTCTCTATCCGACCGTGGGATGGAAATGACTCGCCAATGGAATATGGGGGGTAGTATTTATCTGAATGCTTACCGTCCGGAAACATTTAATGGTGTTTGGGGTAGTGCCTACCGAAATGTGTTGACGCAGATCAACGCTATGGAGCCATTAGCTCGCGCGCAGAATCGTTTCTTTCACCTAGGAATAGGTCAAGTATTGAAGGCATACACGGGTATGGCTTTAGTTGACTTCTTTGGTGATGTTCCCTGGACTGAAGCTGCTAATCCGGCTAACTCCGTTATCAATCCAAAAATTGACAAAGGTCAGGATGTATACGCAAACTGCTTAGTATTACTAGACTCTGCACTTGCTAATTTTGCCAAAACTGCTGCCTCCAGTCCCAGTAATGATCTATACTATGGAGGTAATAAGACTCGTTGGATTACCCTTGCAAAAACGCTGAAGCTGAAAGCGTACATGACTACACGCTTAGTTAATGCAAGTGCCGGTACTCAAATCGCTGCAATTGTTGCAGGTGGTGATATTATTGACACGGAGGCTGAGGATTTTGTATTCCGCTTCGGAACGCAGTTGGAGAACCCCAACTCTCGTCATCCCAAGTATAATAGCTGTTATCGTGCTTCTGGTGGAGTGGGTATTTACATTTCTACTTACCTGGCTTGGGAGATGGTAACAGAAAAAGGATTAGTTGATCCTCGTACACGTTATTATTTCCGCCGTCAAATCACTGCCCGTAACGGACAAACTTCCTCTGGACAGTTCTTGCTTCCTGCTACTGCATTATCCTGTCAAGGGCAATTGAGCCCGGGGCATTATCCTGCAGGTATGGCTTACTGTATGGCGGGTGATGGATACTTTGGACGTGATCATGGTGATCCTTCTGGTATACCACCCGATGGTCAGCACCGTACTGCCTGGGGTATCTATCCTGCCGGTGGCGACTTTGATGCCTTAGCTGTCAACACAGGTGCGGCTTCAAGTGTACAGGCAAGCATCGTTACTTTAACGGGTACTCCTGGTGCGCGTGGTGCAGGAATCCATCCCATTTGGCTATCTTCTTTCACACACTTCCTATTGGCTGAAGCTCAGCTTGCCTTAGGAGGTACCGCAACTGCAGCTCGCACTTTGTTAGAAACTGGGGTACGTCAGTCAATTACTAAGGTTCTTAATTTCCCAGGTACTATGACTGTTACTCCTAACCCTGCTTTTGTTCCTTCTACTGCTGAAGTAACGCAATATGTTAATGCTGTTTTAGGAGCCTTTGATGCTGCGGCTACCAACACAGCTAAGTTGAATGTAGTGATGAAAGAATATCACATCGCTTCCTTTGGAAACGGTGTTGAGCCTTATAATAATTATCGTCGTACGGGAATGCCTACTAACCTGCAGCCCATGTTGAATCCTCAGCCTGGTCCGTTTATTCGCAGTGTTTGGTATCCAACCGATCACGTTACGCTCAACCTAAATGCAAAGCAAAAGACTGACAATACCGTAAAGGTTTTCTGGGATAACGGTTCAGCCAATTGTTTCTAAAACGTTTAAATAATTTCAAATGAAAGCAAAAATTTCTGTACTTGTTTCAGCCCTTTTAGCCCTCGTTTGGTTATCGGGTTGTACCGAGAAAACTGAAAACGACTTCGACCGTTTTATGGCGGGGTTGACAAATGGTTCTTACCTGAAGGGTAAGGCTACTTTTGATCCAGGAACCAACACTTGGACGGATCAAAGCGTTTTAGCAAACACCTTGGATGCTGGTAATTTAGCAAATGCCCGTGTTGGTGTGCGTGTTCGTTCATGGGGAAATGACCCTGTAGCAACTGCAAACATTTACGTGGTTCGCAATACCAATGCAAACCAAACGGCTTGGCGCTTTATCAAAAAATACACCATTGCTGATGGAGATACTAGTTACTTTGATATTTATGTATCTGCACAGGAAATTGCAACCGCGCTCGGCTTGCAGCTGAATGTAAATACTGGAAATTTTGCTCCGGGTAGCATCTTCACATGTTATGTGGAGGCTGTAACTAAGTCAGGTAAAAAGTATACCATCAACAACTCAAACTTCTCCGGAAGTGGGGCTAACTTTTATTACT
>CAIRNW010000043.1 GCA_903879995.1 uncultured Bacteroidota bacterium | reverse complement strand
GATTGCCCAGATCGGTTCATAGGCAATAACAAGTTGAGCGATTTGTGCTGCTGTTAGTTGAGATAATGACGCATCCAGTTGCTCTCTTACAAAACGGCTAGGATCTCCATTTTCTCGTATAGATAACGACTCTCCACAACAAAAAATAGGCGTAATTGATTGACCAAAACAAAGTTTCAGCTTATCGGCTAGCTGTGCAGGTGTTTCCTGTTGATATTCCCTACGTTCACTATGACCCAGTATGCAATATTGTATCCCAATGGAAGAAAGCATCGAAGCTGATACCTCACCCGTATAGGCCCCGGAGGACATGTGATAACAATTTTGTGCGGCAATGGCAAATCCAGCGCGTCCGGCAACTAACCGAGCAGCCAATGCCAGATAAGGAAACGGCACTGCTAAAATCACTTGATGACCAGAGGGGATTTCAGCATGACGATCCAGCAACTGGTTAATTAGTTCTTCCCCTTCTTTCCAACTTAAATTCATTTTCCAATTGGCAGCTGCAATTTTCTTTCTCATAGCTTGATATTAATGTGTCGAGTAAATTGTTTCGAGCATTTTTTCTTCCCAGCTACTGACAGTACACTGTTTAAACGCTTTCCATCTTCTGATGTCTTCCAGTACTTTTGGCCACTTATATCGTGTGATACCATCTTGGCCCCAAGAAAATGGTGGAATCATTCGAGGGGATAATCCGGACTCCAATAAAACTGCGCAAGGTCCAATCAAAGTACCTGAGTTGATCGATGTATTGATACTAGTTCGTACATAATCCCCCATCATCACACCACATTTTATCCCAACTGAAATTTCACCATCAGGAGTGGCCATTCGTATGGGTCCGGCGTTATTTTTAATGTTAGAATTAGTTGTGCCTGCGCCAAGATTACACCACTCTCCTATTACCGAATCACCTAAGTAGCCATCGTGTGCTTTATTACTGTATCCCAAAAAAATACTATTCTTAATTTCACCTCCTACTACGCTATGGGGGCCTATGGTGGTTGCTCCATATATTTTAGCCCCCATTTTGATACAAGCTCCAGTACCTATAGCCAAAGGGCCCCGAAGCATCGCCCCCTCCATGATCGTAACATTTGCTCCTATAAAAACGGGACCTTCTGTGGCATTAATAAAGGCCCCTTCTACTTTAGCTCCTTTTTCAATAAACACCTGCTTTTGTCCCCAAACTCGATTAGATTTAGAAATTGATACACTTTTTTTTCGTTTTGTAAGCAGCCGAAAATCATCTTGAATTGCTTCTGCATTTATACGTATTAAATCCCATGGGTACACAAGCTGAACAACTGGATTTTTGTGTGAAACCGAACGATTGACATGAATAGGTTCTTTGGCTCCAACTTGTCGGGACGTAATACAATAGGCAAGTGGGCTGTTTTGTTCATCCAGCAAACAATCACCGGGACGCAATTTATTAATAGCTCCCACCAGTGAAGGGTTAGGTAAAATATTTGCATGTAATAAAATCGCGGTATCGCCTGATTTAAGTTGACTTAATTGGATACTGCGGGGATGATCTTTATAGTCTCCCCTGGCCTTATCCAATGAAGGCAATTTTAAATGACGTTCCCATTTTTCCCGAATCGTTAAAATACCAAGACGGAGATCTTGCGTTTGTCGAGTTAACGTAAAGGGATATAGCCGGGATGGCTGACAAAACTCCTCTGTGAAAATGATGTACTTTTTTCCCACAACGGTAAAAATAATGAGAATGCCGGTAGGCATCATAAATAAAAACGCCCCGCAATTGCAGGGCGTCTTCAATACTTACTAACACTGACTTATTTTTTTGCGGCGTATTTCTTTTTGAATTTATCGATACGTCCAGCCGTGTCAACCAGCATATTTTTACCAGTGAAAAATGGATGAGAAGTGTTTGAAATCTCCAGCTTGATAAGCGGATACTCATTTCCGTCCTCCCATTTAACTGTTTCCTTAGAGACAGCTGTTGAACGACTTAAAAAAGTGTGACCGTTACTCATGTCTTTAAAAACTACCAGACGATAGCTTTCGGGATGAATTCCTTGTTTCATAAAACTATGATTTTTAAGGCCTTACGGATTTTGCCGTAAGATGAATTAATTGTGGGATGCAAATTTACGAGGTATGGCCAGAACAGCCAAATCAATCCCTCATGTTCACAAACTGAAGAGGCAATCCTAAATCTGCAGTTCGGCACAACTGTATGACTGACTGAAGGTCGTCGATTTTTTTTCCGGTTACACGAACCAGATCGTCCTGGATTGATGCCTGGACTTTTAAACCTGAATCCTTGACTAGTTTAACCACTTTTTTAGCCTCCTCCTGTGCTAGCCCATTGCGAACTTTCACTTCCTTTCGCCAGATCTTCCCACTTTGCGCCCCTTCTTTAGAAAGATCAAAAGCCTCGGGGGCAATTCCTTGCTTATTGGCCCGGCTAACCAGCACATCTATTAACTGACGCATTTTCATTTCGTCCTCAGCCTCTAATTTTAATTGAAAGGTTTTCTTATCAAGTTCAATTAAAACATGGGCGCCTTTAAAGTCAAAGCGATTTGAGATTTCGCGGGTGGTGACATTTACAGCATTATCTAATGCCTGCAATTCTACTTTACTAACTATATCAAAAGAGGGCATACGCTGAATTTATAACAAAGATAACTGACCGATTGCTAACTTGCGGTTATGCAAGATTGGATAATAGATTTCAGGTCCGATACCGTGACCAAACCCACGCCAGGAATGCAAGAAGCCATGCAAAAGGCTGTGGTTGGAGATGATGTGTTTGGAGAAGATCCCTCCATCAATGCGCTCGAGAAAAAAACAGCCGAATTATTCGGGATGCAAGCGGCAATTTTTTGTCCTTCGGGCACCATGACAAACCAGATAGCCATCAAATGCCACACCCAACCTGGAGATGAGATCATCTGTGATGAAAATTCTCATATCTATCAATACGAGGGCGGCGGAATTGCTTTCAACTCTCTTTGTTCAGTGAAGCTGCTGACTGGAAATTTTGGACGAATTACAGCCTCACAAATTCAAACAGCCATTCAACCAGATGATGTGCATCGTCCAATAAGCAGAATGGTTTCACTCGAGAATACAAGTAATCGTGGTGGAGGCAGCTGTTATGACTTTACAGAAATCCAACAAATACGAACGATCTGTAACAAAAGTCAATTGGCATTACATCTCGATGGAGCCAGGCTATGGAATGCGTTAATCGCAAAAAACGAATCGCCACTCCAATACGGACAAGTATTCGATAGCATCTCGGTTTGCCTCAGTAAAAGCCTAGGCTGTCCAGTTGGCAGCTTGCTGGTGGGTAGCCATAGTTTTATAAAAAAAGCCAGAAGAATTCGTAAAGTTTTTGGAGGGGGTATGCGGCAAGCTGGATTCCTGGCGGCGGCTGGTATTTATGCATTAGACCATCATATTGAGCGCCTCAAAACAGATCACCTACATGCTACCCAATTGGGCTCTACTCTTATGAAATTGCCCTTTGTAAAAACAGTGTTACCTGTTGAGACAAATATTGTAATTTTTGAATTACAGGACGGTCAATCTGCTCCTGCGTTAGTCAATACCCTGCGCGAAAGAGGTATTTTGACGTATGCGATAGCCCCTAACCGAGTCAGACTAGTGACCCATTTAGATATCTCGTCTGCCATGATTGATAAAACTGTTGAAGAATTAAATAGACTATAGTATGCTGCCAGTCATTAATCCAGCCAAAACCACTGCTTGGAAAAATTTACTAGCTCATTATAAAGAGAATAAGCACGTCACCTTACAGCATCTTTTCGCGGCTGATTCAAACCGATACACCAAATTTTCTTGTTGTACCAAAGACCTTGTTTTGGATTATTCTAAAAACAGGATTACGGAAAAAACAATGGAACTACTATTGGCATTGGCAAAAGAATGTCAATTGGAGCAATCCAGAACTCTACTTTTTTCAGGAGCTGCCATTAACGCAACCGAACACCGAGCTGTATTACATACCGCGCTTCGAAATTTCAGCACCCAGCCTGTGTTTGTTGAAGGTAAAAACGTTATGCCGGCAATCAAAAAGGTATTGCGACAAATGAAGGATTTCTGTGACCGCATACATGAGGGCAAACACCGAGGCTATACCGGTAAACGAATCAAATACATAGTTAATATAGGTATAGGAGGAAGTGATCTAGGACCTCTAATGGTTACCGAAGCATTAAAGCCCTATTGGAAAAAAGGGATTGAAACATTTTTTATTTCAAACGTAGACGGAAGCCATATTGCAGAAGTTTTAAAGAAAGTGAATGCAGAAGAAACCCTTTTCCTTATTGCTTCAAAAACATTCACGACGCAAGAAACCATGACCAATGCCTTTACGGCACGGGAATGGTTCTTAAACAAAGCAAAAAATAAAAGTCATGTAGCTAAACACTTTATTGCTTTAAGTACTAACCTAAAAGAAGTACAGCAATTTGGTATAGACAGTAAAAATATGTTTGCTTTTTGGGATTGGGTGGGTGGACGCTATTCCCTTTGGAGT
>CAIRNW010000042.1 GCA_903879995.1 uncultured Bacteroidota bacterium | reverse complement strand
ATGTGCTACGGCTAACGATATCAGTATAATCAATTTTGGAATGGGTAGCCCCACCGCTGCTACGGTGATGGACTTATTGACTGCGGTAGAACCCAAAGCCGTATTATTCCTTGGAAAATGTGGCGGTCTGAAAAAGCGTAATAAACTAGGCGATTTAATACTTCCTATAGCTGCCATTCGTGGAGAGGGAACTTCCAATGACTATTTTCCTACAGAAGTGCCTGCGCTTCCTGCGTTCGCCTTACAAAAAGCGGTTTCAACGACCATTCGGGATTATGAGGTGGACTATTGGACAGGCACTGTTTATACTACCAACCGACGTGTATGGGAACATGACGAAGAATTCAAGGACTACCTACAGAAAATCAGAGCCTATGCCATTGATATGGAAACGGCAACCATTTTTACGGTAGGCTTTTTTAATAAAATTCCCACCGGAGCCCTTCTTTTAGTTAGTGATCAACCAATGATACCAGAGGGGGTGAAAACGGAAGAAAGTGACAAAGAGGTTACCCGTAAATATGTAGAAGATCATCTTCGGATTGGGATCGATTCGCTCAAACAGTTGATCAACGATGGGCTAACCGTTCGTCATCTAAAGTTTTGATTCACTGTTCACTGCAATTACAGCTTGAAATAAACTTGGAAACGGCTCCTCGATTTATTAACTTTGCACACCTATTAAAAGCAGTCCTGCCAACCAAACCCGGCGCCGTAAGGCCGGAGAGGAATCTCTAGGATCATTGCCTTCCGTCCGGAATGCGTTCGCAGAATTGGTAGAAAATACTAACGCATGAAGCTTTCGCAATTCCGTTTTGATTTGCCTCTCAATCTTATCGCGCAGACACCTGCAAAAAAAAGAGAGGACTCCCGCTTGATGGTGGTTCACCGTCACACGGGTGTAATTGAAAACAAACATTTCCGCGACATCATGGATTATTTTGATGACAAGGATTGTTTTGTAGTAAATAACACCAAGGTTTTCCCCGCCCGCATGTACGGGAGAAAAGAGAAGACGGGAGCTAAAATCGAAGTATTCCTGCTCAGAGAATTGAACAGGCCCAATCGCCTTTGGGATGTGATTGTAGACCCGGCTCGTAAAATAAGAGTAGGAAACAAACTTTATTTTGGAGATGATGAAGATCTGGTTGCTGAAGTAATTGACAACACCACCAGCCGTGGAAGAACCATTCGTTTTTTATGGGAGGGTGATGAAGCTAGCTTTAGAGCGCAACTGGAAAAACTGGGCGAGACTCCGCTACCAAAATACATAAAGCGTAAACCAGACGAGGAAGATAAAGAACGCTACCAAACTGTTTATGCAAAGCATGAGGGTGCCGTTGCTGCCCCTACTGCGGGTTTACACTTTAGCCGGGAGTTGATCAAACGTCTGGAGATAAAAGGAATTCGTTTTGCAGAAGTTACGCTTCATACTGGCTTGGGCACATTCCGTCCCATTGAAGTAGAGGACCTGAGCAAACATAAAATGGACGCAGAGTATTACCGGATCGAAGATACTGCCTGCAAGATCGTAAACCGTGCAAAAGAGTATGGTCACCGTGTTTGTTCTATTGGCACCACCACCATGCGTGCAATGGAATCCTCTTTTACAGCTCAGAAATTTTTAAAGCCTTCTGAAGGTTGGACGAATATGTTTATTCATCCTCCCTATGATTTTAATATCGCAGATGCACTGGTAACCAATTTCCATCTTCCAAAGACCAGCTTGCTGATCATGACCTGTGCGTTTGCAGGATATGAATTGACTATGGAGGCCTACAAAAAAGCTATTAAGGATAAGTACCGCTTCTTCAGTTACGGCGATGCTTTGTTGATTATCTAATCAGCTTAGTCCAAATATTTCCTTATTCAGCTGTTGCAGCAATTTTGTTTTTGCGGTGGCCGGTACTAACAAACTTATGTTATGCGGGCTACCTCCATAACTAATCATTCTTACCGGAATTTCTTTAACTGCTAAGGCCAGATTGGATAGTATGGCGGGCGTAGTAGTAATCTCAAAACCTACTAACGAAACAATCGTTTGCTCTCGGTCTACTTCTACATGTCCGAAGGGTGACAACTCCTCTAAAATTGCAGCAAGGTGCTGATCCGTATCGATCGTCAATGAAACAGCCACCTCTGAGGTTGTGATCATATCAATAGGTGTCCGATACTTTTCAAACACTTCAAAAATCTTTCTTAAAAATCCGTAGGCTAGTAACATGCGGCTGCTTTTGATACGGATGGCAATGATATTATCTTTTGCTGCCACTGCTTTTACCCCGGGAGCTGCAGGCAATGAACTGATCAAAGTACCCTTAGCCCTAGGCTCCATGGTATTTAACAGACGAACAGGAACCTGGAATTGTTGCGCAGGCCAAATTGAAGCCGGATGAAGAATTTTTGCACCGAAGTACGCAAGCTCAGCTGCTTCATCGAAGCTTAATTGTTCAACTGGAAATGTTTTTTCTACTACCCGCGGATCATTGTTGTGCATTCCGTCAATATCTGTCCATATTTCACAAACAGAGGCCCCAGCCGCCGCAGCTACCAGCGAGGCTGTATAATCACTTCCTCCTCTTTTCAAATTATCAACCTCCCCTTTGCTGTTTCGACAGATATAGCCCTGTGTAATTAATAATTTTTTATCTGCATTGGCTTCTACCAGTGCTTTTAGACGGGTGCTGATTACAGAAACTGCAGGCTCATCTTGTTCGTCCAAAATCATAAAATCTAAGGCAGGAAGCAACGCATGACTCAACTTGTTTTCACTACAATAAACACCAAAAAGTTTGGTAGAGAGCAGTTCGCCCTGCGCTAATATATCTCGACGAAGAGCCTCGCTGAAAGAAATACGTTGAATGATTCGCAAAAAACCAAAATGCTCCTCCAAAATTTGGGAAGCATCTTGCCTGGCTTCTTTTCCAGACACAAGTTGCTCCACAAAAGAATGATAGTGTTTTTCTAATTGATCGATTATTTGTGCAGCCTCTTGTTTTTTCCCGGCTGCTAAAAAGTTTCCGATTTCCACCAATGAATTGGTTGTTCCTGCTAGTGCAGACAATACCACAAGCACAGGCTCCTCCTGTTGTGTAACCAGCGTAGCCACTTGTTTCATTCTTTCGGGACGGCCCACACTGGTGCCGCCAAATTTCATCACTTTCATAGACAATAAACAATTATAATTTAGGCTGGCAAGCGGCACGAAGGTAAGGAAGGTCTCTATTCAAAAGGTAGCTCAAATCGCTGCCCTAATGCCTGAAGATCTTGGATCACTATTTCATGAAGTGGTATTCCTTCTTGCATACGTTCTTTCTCTGCTAATCGCTCAGGATCGCCGGGAACCAGCACCTTCGATTGCCCTTCCACGGGTGTTGCATTTCTAAAACCTTCAATCCAATGATCCATATCTTTTTTGAATGCATCTGCAGGACGGAATGCATCAATACGCATGGCTCCTAAAAAATGACCAATTCCTTTACCGGGTTGTTGAGTCGGCATAGGAACATAGGCAGGAAAGGGAGGCACCCAGGGTGCATAGTTAGCGCCGCTCAATAATGCAGAAAATAAATCAACTATTGCACCCAATGCATAACCCTTATGAGAGCCATGGTCACGATCGCTACCAAGCGGAAGTAAAGCACCCCCTTTTTTTAAAATATGGGCATCTGTGGAAGGGTTACCCAATTGATCCTGTACCCACCCTGCTGGTGTTTCCTGATTTTTTCGTTGTAATATCTCCAACTTACCATTAGCAGCTGTAGTAGTAGCTAAGTCTGCTACAAACGGAGGCTGATTTCCTGCAGGTGCAGCCACCGCAATAGGATTTGTGCCCAGCATTTTATCAATAGAAAACGTGGGCGCCACCAGCGGACTGGCATTGGTCATTGCAATGCCTATCATATCATGTTTCAATGCAAGCATGGCATGATAGCCCGCTATCCCAAAGTGATTACTGTTTTGAACACTGACCCAACCTGTTCCCACTTTTTCTGCTTTAGCAATAGCAATGTTCATTGCCTCTTGCGCAACCACCAATCCTAATCCCTGATCACCATCTAACACGGCAGTAGAGGGTGTTTCATGTAAAACTCTCATTGTTGGAGTTGCATTGACACGTTGCACTTCCCATAAACGTACATAGCCACTTAGGCGAGCAATACCATGCGAGTCAATTCCTCTCAGATCTGCAGCTAACAATGCATCCGCAGCTAATTGGGCATGCGCGTCAGAGCAATTCATTTTTTTAAAAACAGAAATAGCAAACTGACGCAATTGTGCGTGAGAGAATTTTAAAACTGCCATACGCAAAGAAACAAAAAAAAGCCCCGGCAAAAGGCCGGGGCACTGGAATCGATTACAATGATCGTTCAGCTTAGAAAGGTAGATCATCTGGCTCGTCGGTATTATCCGGTGCGCCAGAAAGTGAAGCAGCTGATTGACCAGTAGCAGCATAACCGCCAGCAGATCCAGCTTCCCCTCTTCCACCCAGCAATTGCACATCTCTTACTCGAAGAGAAAGAGAGGCTCCAGGTGTACCATCATTGCGTTGAAAAGATCTTGCCTCTGGCTGTCCCTCTACATAAACTTGTTTGCCTTTTACCAGGTATTGTGAAATACCGGTACGATCGGTCCAGTAAGCGCAGTCCACCCAGGTTGTTTTTTCCTGTTGGTTTCCTTGGCTGTCCCGATACCTTTCAGTGTGGGCGACAGTGAAGTTGATGACATTTTTACCATTGACCGTGTTTACCACACAATCTTTACCCAAATTCCCGATGACTTGCATTTTAATCATAGTGCTCGTTTTATGGTTACTAAATTGATTGAACAACTAAATTACTCTGAATTCAATGGATCCGCAAGGGTTGGTTGAAAAAACTTATTCAGAGTTGCCCACACGTGCGCTGGATGGATCAATAATAGAGCCAAAAAAGATAGCATTGAGAAATAATTTTGCTCCTCCTAACCAGTAGGCGCGAAAATTAGGATTATCCGCAATATTGATAACCCGACCATTTCCCAACTGACTCACGGTAACTGCTGCAGTACCGGCCACTGCATCTTTATTTTCCTTGCTCATCCAGCCACTTTGCAAAGGCTGCTTTCCATAAACAAATGGAGTAGCATAAGGATTCTTGCTTTTCTCCAGGAATATTCGATTGGCCTTGAACAGGGAAACAACAGGCAAGGAATAGCCAAATGCAAGTGGATGAGACGCATCGTAGGTGGCGCCGAGGATGGCTCCACGAACTTGTTGCGCCCCACTTACTTCGTCTCTTGTCTCGTAAGGCCTGAATTGTGTACTGTCTGTAATGGAACGAGGACGCTTGAAGGTAGCGCTGGAAATCCCTTGCTGTGCTGCCCAGGCAACCGCCTCCTCCGTGGCAATTAAAGTTCCACCCGCTTGTACCCAATTCTTCAATTTATCCTTATCCAAATCTGAGTAAGATCCACCCGTCATAATTATGGTAGAATACCGGCTCAAATCTGCCCGACGTAAAACAGAAGGTTCCAGATGGGTTAACTGCATGTCCATTCGCTGATCCAATAAATGCCATACTTCTCCGGCATCCGTTGCATTAACTCCCGCTCCTGTTATCAAAGCAACGGCAGGTTTTTGCAGGACCATAAATTTATTACTTCCCAGATCTACACCAGCACTTGAATAACCAGTAGCTACTGCATGGGCGCGTACACCATACTTTGCAACAAGATCATCCACTAATTTTTCCAGCTCAACTGCATTTATTTTTTCCTGACGAACAGGAATTAACAAGGATCCATACCCAAACGAACGAATCTCGTTATTGGTTTGTATCCGGATGGGCTGCGTGGCTACTTTGACCAATACATCTGCCTTTAGCAATTGATTAAGTGCTGCGGGCGCATAGAGATCACCCCATTCCAATAAGATGGCCACTGCATTTTTAGGAAGGCTGAATTCACTTTGAGTTGTAAATAAAAAAGACTTTTCATTGAATAAATCTGGCATTTGTTGTGCACCAGCAAGGCTAACTACATTCAGTTCTTTAAAATCAAGACCATAGGCCAAGGGCAAGGTCCAAGCAGTGATATCATAAAACAAACTATCCTGATAGGTTAACGTTTTTTCAAAAATGGCACGAATCAAAGTATGCTGCGGCTGATCTAATGGCACGAGGATGGAACTGGATGTTGGAAACTGTTTGTCGGCCATAGTACCAGGGACACTGTAAATTTTAATTTGATGCCGTTGTAATAATTGAGCAAACTCTCTTAGTCGAACGGGATCTTGTTTATCCCCTACCACATACCCTTTGACAGCATAAGCAGCAGCTCTTGAAGAAGCTTGTTTATAAAAGTCGCGTTGATGCTGTAAAAGCTCTTTACGTAGCGCAAGCGTCCCCCGCAAAGTTGACAGTGCCGTTACAAATTGATTACGAATGGTGGCGGGAAAAGATAGATACCCATTGACAGTTTCTTGAAGATGCCCTCTTGAAGAGGCTTGCTCAAATAAGATTCCAATACCGCCATGTATATCCGGGTAAGTTGATCCTTTACCATAATAAAAGTCATCGTAATTCTCCTTAGTGAAATAGAACGAACCAATGCTATCCAACACCTGCGCGTGATAAGCAGCTAACTGACTTGTCAACACCTGGTTATTAGAAGGAGTAAGCGGATTTACACGGGAGGGAACTCCGGGCTGAAAGAAAAAAGTAGCGTTGGTACCTTGTTCGTGATGATCCGTAAACACATTAGGTCTCCAGTCTTGAAACCACTTTAATCGGTTTTGGCTTTCTACGTGAACAGCAGGTAGCCAATCACGATTCAAATCAAACCAATAATGATTAAATCGTCCACCGGGCCATACTTCATTATACTCTCTTGAATTAGGATCGGATACTAAATTCTTGCTTTTGTGCTGGTTGGCCCAAGTTGAAAAGCGTTGAAGTCCATCGGGATTAAAAGAAGGATCAAAAAGAATTACCGTATTCTCCAGTAATTGATCAATGGCTGGTCCTTGCGCAGCTGCTAAGTAATAAGCAGACAATAAGGATGCATTGGCACCACTTGCCTCATTACCATGTATCGAGTGTCCAATCCAACAAACAGCTGGCATTTTCTCTATATCTGGATCAGGGGCAGCGGGATCAGTTAATGCTAAATGCTGAGCGCGTATTTGATTTAATTTTTTATGATTGCTTGGAGAAGTAATAATCAAAAGCAACTGTGGTCTTTTTTCGTACGTAAAACCCATCTGCTCAATACGGATACGGCCAGGGGCTGCCTTTGCAACTGCTTGCATATAATTAACCAACCTGTCATGCGTAACATGCCACTCACCTACTTCATGATGTATAATCTGAGCGGGCGTAGGAACAGCAGGGTCATAAGTTACTCCCGTGGGTAGGTAATAAGAAAGCGGTTGCGCCTGGGCAATTGATAGTGTTAAAACAAAAATCAAAAAAAGAATAGCTTTTCGCATGGCAATTGATTTAAGGGTGTTCAAGTTAAGATTATTCACTTAAAAGACCGTCCGTATCTTTGTAAATATGAGTAAGAAGGGCAAAGTTTTGGTAGCAATGAGCGGTGGTATTGACAGCACCGTTACTGCCCTTTTATTGCACCAGGAGGGTTACGAAGTGGTAGGCATTACCATGAAAACCTGGGATTATGCGTCAAGTGGAGGCGGAAAGAAAGAGACCGGCTGTTGCAACCTGGATTCATTCAATGATGCAAGACAAGCTGCGGTCGAACATGGATTTGCACATTACATTTTAGATATACGGGACGAATTTGGAGATTTTGTAGTGGAGAATTTTGTGGAGGAATATTTGGCCGGACGAACCCCCAACCCCTGTGTACTCTGTAACACACACATTAAATGGAGGGCCCTTTTAAAAAGAGCAGACGCCTTAGGGTGTGAATTTATTGCTACCGGACATTATGCAAAAATTCGCAAGCATGAGAATGACCGCTATGTAATTAGCAAAGCGGTAGACAATACCAAAGATCAGAGCTATGTGCTTTGGGGATTGCAACAAGATTTATTGAGCCGTACCTT
>CAIRNW010000041.1 GCA_903879995.1 uncultured Bacteroidota bacterium | reverse complement strand
GCTTATACTATCAGTAAGTATGACATGAGTTTGCTCACTATTGGTTGGGCGCGTGAATTCAAACAAGACGGAATTGCTGCCAACGCACTATGGCCACGTACAACTATCGATACCGCTGCTGTACGAAATTTATTGGGAGGACAAATGCTGGCAAATATGAGCCGCAAGCCGGAAATTCTTGCCGATGCTGCTTATTATATTCTTAATAAACCAGCTACTGCTTGTACAGGCAATCTCTTTCTTGATGAGCAAGTTCTTGCAGCGGAAGGCATCACTGACCTCTCTGATTATTCCGTGATTCCCGGTGCAGAACTCTACCCGGATTTATTTGTAGACTAAAGTAGTACTGAAGCGTATTTATTCTTGATCAGCCGCTTCCTCTCCGGCTGTAAAAGTTTTTTCAGGACGCATTTGCGGGAATAACAATACATCTTGTATGGATGGGTTATCGGTCAATAGCATACACAGACGATCGATACCAAAACCTATACCTGCTGTTGGCGGCATTCCGTATTCGAGCGCGCGTAAAAAATCCTGATCAATAAACATAGCTTCATCATCACCTCGCGCTGCTAATTTCACTTGTTCCTCAAATCGTTCGCGCTGATCAATTGGATCATTCAATTCGCTGTAAGCATTGGCAATTTCTTTCCCATTGATCATTAATTCAAAACGTTCTACAAGTCCTTGTTTGTCGCGATGCTTTTTAGTAAGCGGACTCATTTCTACCGGATAATCAATGATGAATGTAGGTTGGATATAGTGCTTCTCACATTTTTCACCAAAGATGGCATCGATGAGCTTGCCTTTACCCATGGTGTTATCTACCTGGATATGCAATTGCTTACAAACGGAACGTAATTGTTCTTCGTTCATCCGACTTACATCAAATCCGGTATGTTCTTGTATCGCATCAAAAATGCTGATCCGTTTGAAGGGAGCTTTGAATGAGATTACTTTATCGCCTACTGTTACATCCGTTGTGTCACAAACATCGAGTGCCGCTTTTTCCAGCAACTGCTCGGTGGTTTCCATCATCCAGAAATAATCCTTGTAAGCGGTATAAAATTCTAAAATAGTAAACTCAGGATTGTGCGTGCGATCCATTCCCTCATTACGGAAGTTGCGACTAAATTCATACACCCAATCAAAGCCTCCCACGATTAATCGTTTCAAATACAATTCGTTTGCAATACGCAAATAGAGTGGTATATCTAATGCATTGTGATGCGTAATAAATGGACGCGCGGCTGCGCCTCCGGGTATGGATTGTAGAACAGGTGTGTCAACCTCCAACGCACCCTGTTCATTCAAAAAGGTGCGGATTGAATTGATCAGCTTAGTTCTTTTGATGAATGTTTCTTTAACAGCAGGGTTGATAATAAGATCAGCATAGCGCTGACGATATTTAAATTCCGGATCTGTTACCGCATCAAAGGTCTGTCCCTCTGCTTCCTTTACGATCGGAAGTGGACGCAACGCTTTACTAAGGAGTGTAAATTCTTTTACGTGGATAGTTAGCTCACCGGTTTTAGTACGAAACACATATCCTTTGACGCCAATTAGATCTCCAATGTCCAGTAATTTTTTCCAAACAATATCATAAAGAGCTTTGTCCTCACCGGGGCAGATGTCATCACGTTTTACATAAACCTGAATTCTTCCTTTACCATCTTGTAGTACTGCAAAATTGGCTTTGCCCATATCGCGTACACTCATAATACGTCCTGCAATACAGCAGTCTGCAAATTCACCTATATTTTGATCGTTCGCTTTTTCCTTGATATCAGTGGAATAAATATTGACAGGATAAAGAGGAGCAGGGTAGGGTTCAATCCCCATCATAATTAATTCAGCGAGTTTTTCGCGTCTTAATTGTTCTTGTTCTGAAAGTTGCAGAGCACTCATATTCGTTTATTTCTTCTGTTACGCGCGCAAAGTTATTTGTTTCGCTTGGGGTATCAATGCGAAAGCCTCCCATGCAGGAGGCTTTCGAGTATCCCGCAAAGCGGGAAAAATTATTTATTCTTCACCCAGTAGCTGATGCGAAGACCCATGAAGTGATTACGCACGCCATCATCACCTGCTACTACAGGCATAATGTTGCGTAGACCAATGGTGTAGTTATATCCAATAGACCATCCTGCTTTGGTACGGTAGCCAATTGTCATATTTACACCCCAATCAGGTCCTTTAAAATCAGAAGCAGCTTGTGTACCAAAGTTCACACTACGTTCTCCACTCGCTACAAAATCATTGCTGGTAGAAGAGGTAGGATCTGTATCCAATAAACGTGTTTCAACAAAAGAAGGAAGGTCAGCCGCAAGTGTGGGACCACCTCCAGCAAAAAAAGTACCACCCTTATCGCATTTTAAATTGTAGAGTACATTAGCTTGTAGCTCAGCGTAACGAAGACTCCAATGACGCTTTTCTTTGAAGCTTACATTTTCAATTCTTCCTTTCTGTGCATAGAATAAACCAGGTTGAAAACTAAAATTGCTTTTGGCAATCGGAGTTTCCATGATCAATCCCAGTGTGTAGCCGATTTTTTGATCGTCCTTAATCAGCGCTCCACCTTTGGTTCCATATTGGTTAGCCATGGTGATACCGCCGGTTACACCCACCATAGATTTTTGGGCAAATAAAGCAAAGGGTGCAACAAGGGCGAGCAGGAAAAACAATTTTTTCATATCAGTTTTTTTGGTTCAGCTAAAACGGCAACCTAAGTTAAGCATTTACTACTTAGGCTGTTGCGCGCAAAGATATTTTAGTTTCCCTAAACTTCAGCAGAACTGGCCTGATAATATTTATCGCCGGTTTGGGTTTAATTTATTGTAAATCAGGAAACTACTGAGTAAAGCAGTACTTGCCAGGCCGCAGCGGCCTCCCCTTTACCCAATAATTGGCTGGCATACCGGTGTATTTCCTTTTCCATTTCGTCCGGATTAACAGAAAAGTATTGAACGATCTGTTTCAGATGCGGGTCTTGAAAATCCGGGTCAATGGGGGGAATGCTGGTAAAATTTGCCAGCTGTCCCAGGTCGTTTCCGGTTAAGATTTGACTAGTACGAACGGCCACCGGCAAGGCGTCAATTCCCATGCCAAGCGCAGTATTTGGTTTAGGGACTTGGAATAAATTCTGTTCGTTCACAACGGTATACCAATCTCCCCCTAGACGAGCTACCAGAGGTAGATGACGGGGATCCATTTTTTTATCAGCATCCAGTAAGGCATCATTGATATGCATGCAAAGAACTTCACAGATCACCAGATTGCCTGCACCCCCTTCATCGCCGAGTGGTTTTACTTCAACCACCTTGCATTCCAGTTGTATTTTACTTTCTTTAACCAACGGAGGTTTGATTCTTGTAGCAGGGATAGGCGTAAAACCCGCTTTTTCAAATTCATTCACCTCTTTTGGAAATTCACAACTAGCCAGCGATTGTTGTTGTACCATGTCGAGTGTAACCATATTGATGGATACCTCGGGGACTTCCCAAACATTTTCAAGGGTGTGTTTTGTACTGTTATCTCTTACCCTTCTTGCGGGTGAAAAAACTACAATGGGAGGATTAGCAGAAAATACATTGAAGAAACTAAAAGGACTGAGATTAACATTTCCAGCATGGTCAATAGTGGAGGCAAAACAGATTGGTCTTGGTGCTATTGCATTTTGCAAGTAGTACTGTCGATCTGCCGGACTCAATTTTGAAAAGTCAAATACCATTTATGGCTGTGCTGTTTTTTTCTGTTTCAAAATACTCCAGTCCTCTTCTTCCCGTACAATGGAATTAGTGAGTATGCCCAGCTTATCAATCTCCATCTCTACTATGTCTCCCGCCTGTAACCATTGTTCCTTGTAGTTAGGGTCATTAAGCTTGCCTGTTCCATTTAATTCTAAAAAACAGCCGGTGCCCACTGTTCCACTTCCAATTACATCGCCTGGATAAAGATCTACCCCATAAGAAGCTCTTTCGATTATCTCGGCAAAAGTCCAATCCATATCTCCCAAATTACCTGCGCTTACCTGTATGCCGTTCACCTTACAGGTCATATTGAGATTCCAGCTTAGTCCCTGGTGATTGGGTTTTGGCGCAGTGATAAACTGTTCCAGTTCGTCCAATGTTACTAACCAGGGGCCGATCACTGTTGAAAAATCTTTGCCTTTGGCGGGTCCCAGATTTAACAGCATCTCTTCCATTTGCAAGGTGCGCGCACTCATGTCATTCATAATCATCAACCCTGCAATATGTTGATCCGCCTCTGCGGCTCTTATATTTTTCCCGTGTTTACTTATTACAATGGCAGCTTCCAGTTCAAAATCTAATTTTTCAAAATGGTCCGGCATGCAACGAATAGGACCAGGTCCCTGGATGCTATGGTGATTGGTAAAATAGAAGATGGGGTATTCGTCAAATTGGGGAATCATGTCCACTTTTCGATTTCGACGAGCGGCAGCTACGTGTTGTCGAAAAGCGTAACCGTCCCGACAGGAGGATGGGAAAGGTACGGGGGCCATCAACCGTAAATTTTCTATAGGCTGTCCGCCGCTCACTGCGAGCTGCCCCTCCTTGAGAAGTGTTTCACCCGCCAGCGCCACCGGAAAATAATCGTCCCAAAAATTGAGAAACAGATTCATGCTATTAGGTAAATCAGGATGTAGCTGCTCCATGTCGTAAACAAGGCCATTGATCAGAACGCCCAGCTGTTCTCGGTCCTCTTTATAATAGCTTAACAATTTCATAGGTGAAACATTCGTTAGGCGAAGTTAACGATGTTAGAATGACGTTAATCATTTCTTCCAATGAAAACCGCATTATCTTTGCGCCATGAAATTTGAAAAAATACATAACAAAGGGCAAGCGCGTCTTTTTGAAAATCCCCTTTTAGAGGCGCTCACCAAATCACACCCGCTGGTTATCTGGGGTATGTATTTGCCTGTTATTATCTATTTTCTCTATCGTTCAGGCAGCATGCTTGGATTCACAACGCCAACCATATTGCTGGTATTTGTAGCGGGACTTCTTTTTTGGTCACTTTTTGAATATGTGGCACATCGGTTTCTCTTCCATTGGATTCCCAAGACGCCACGTTCAACAAAGTTTGTGTACACCTTGCATGGCAATCATCATCATTATCCTCGTGATCGGCAGCGTTTATTTATGCCGCCACTTCCTAGTTTGCTGATTGCAAGCACGCTGTTTTTATTCATGCGTGTGGGTATGGGAACTTATGCATTCATGTTCTTTCCAGGTTTTGTATTGGGATATCTATTGTACGGTTCTATGCACTATGCGATTCATGCGTGGAATCCTCCCTTTAAATGGATGAAACCGCTATGGAGAAATCACCACCTTCATCACTATAAAAATGAGCATCAGGGATTTGGTGTGAGTTCAACGCTTTGGGATCATGTTTTTGGAACCATGTTCGATTTACATAAGGAACAGGAAGATCAGGAAAAGGTCAAGGCCTTGATGTTTGAAAAGAATTCCTGAGCATTCAAGCCTGTTCGTGTACCCCGAGGCTAAATAAAGCCAGATCATATTTTACTGGATCGGTGGCATCAAACATGCTCAGTGCAGTAGTTAGTTCCACGGCTGTTTGCCAATCCGTCTGCTTTCGCTTAATGAGTTTAAGTGCGCGTGCTACCCTTGCCACATGCACATCAACTGGGCAAATTAATTCGGCAGGCTTTATTTTATTCCAAATCCCAAAGTCTACACCACTTTGATCTTTTCGAACCATCCAGCGAAGAAACATATTCAATCGTTTACAAGTAGATCCTTTTGCGGGAGCAGGAATATGTTTACGCGTTCTCTTGGGGGCATCAGGTAACGAAAAAAAATAAGTATGAAATGCATTTAATCTAGTTTCCATGTCCTGTGTTTGTAAACAAAATGCGTACTCTAAGCTTGTAAAGCGCTGATAATGGTATTTCAAGAATTCAATACAATAAAGAATATCGGTCGGTTGAAAGGTTCGATGTTTGAACGATAAAAATCGTTTAAGGT
>CAIRNW010000040.1 GCA_903879995.1 uncultured Bacteroidota bacterium | reverse complement strand
TTTTCTGTGAAGAACATACTCATCACTCGTAAATCGACTCCACAAACTAGACCGGTAATCTGAACTACTAGAGGATTTGCAGTTGAATCAATCTTGTCTGATTCAAAATAAACCTTCTGATAATCATCTGTTGCAGTGACATAGATTCGATAAGACCGATAATTTGTGGGATTCCAGCGAATCTCGGCGTTGGTGATACTCTTTCGAATCAAGTCACCGCCCGTTAAACCGATTGGTGAATCTGGCTGTCTTGGTCCTGAATTATTTTGCTCAATTGCGGGCGCTACATATGCCTTGCCAGTTCCTTTACTAACCTCAAGTAAAAGACCTTCTCTACTAGTCTTGAGAACATTGAACTTCCAGTTAAATAACTCTTTTGATTCACCAGTGTTGAGAAGCGTATTGAGAGATCTAATTGGACTTTGGCCATGTCTCAAGTTGGTATCAATAACATAGAGGAGAAGTCTCTGAGTTTCTCCCCAGATCCTTGATTCAGCAGCCAGGCTTACCCCTGGAGCAAGGTTGATGAGCAGTAATTGGGGTTGACCTTTCTTAGTGAAATCAGAGAGATAGTGAGTTGATTGATTCTGATCAGTAAGGCAACGAATCTCTGAATCATCAATCCACCCCATTAGCAGGCGATTCCAGTTAGAGAGAACATCAAGTTCAGATGAGGCCATCAAATCCCAACCCATTATTGGAGTTAACTCAGATGGCAACCACTCCGCCTTGCTTTCACCGAAAAGATAGAGGTCTTCAAGTCCAAACATTGAGTGGCCCAACTCATGAAAATATAAAGCTGAACTAGACCAGCCCCGAGTCATTAAGACCAACTTATTTGCTTGG
Organism: uncultured Bacteroidota bacterium; assembly: GCA_903879995.1. Classification (GTDB taxonomy): domain Bacteria; phylum Bacteroidota; class Bacteroidia; order Chitinophagales; family Chitinophagaceae; genus JJ008. Next base: position 1,609 of record CAIRNW010000040.1, on the reverse strand, counting down.
CCTTTGCTGGTTTTAACCTCTGTTGAGTAAGTTGCTTGAGCGACGGGTGGAATAGGGGAGCCAAGAGTTGTGACAAATACATAAGAATCATATTTTTCAAAATCAATCGTCCCATCAATTTTTGTGATCATCTTTTTGATTGGCCCAAAGTTATCTGTCATAGGCGTTGAATCAAAAGATAGTTCAGGATCAAGAGTTGGCCATTGACTCTCTGGAAGCATGGAGATCTCCAATTCAAACTTGCCAGCAGAGAGTTTCTTTACTAAATCTTCAACTTCCTTATTTACTTTCAGGATTGAATCTAAATCAGTCACCGTTTTATTCGTAATTGCTGGTAATTTAGTAAGGAAAGGCCAAGTTGCGTAAGTGAAAGGAATTACAAGAACCGTTGCTTTTCCAGATGGATACATAGCCTCTGTTGGGCGAGGAAAGCCATTTCTAGAAATTGTCCTTCCATTAGGACCATAATCTGGGGTCTTGTCTGTAGTTTTACAGATTGAAGCTGCTGTAAGTTCCGAAGTTTTTGAGATTCTTGGATCCAAGCTTAAAGAATCTAACGTTTCCTCTTTGACAGTAGCTGGCGATGGCGTAGGAAATGCGGATGGCGCTGCTGTTTTAATAGTTATACCTTTATTCCAGATCTGCTTCTTGCCACTTTTGATGCAAGTAAATTTCTTTCCTTGGTAAGTTTTAGTCGAACCCACCTTCGAACAAGTAGCACCCGCTTTAGGTGAATCTGCAGCATATGAGTGGGAAAGCAAAGAAGTTATAAAAGTTAGACAGAGGGCCAAAACCTTCAATCTCATGGTGATAGAGGATAGTTAGTAATATTGGCTAAAGAAAGACATATTCAGATTATGTCCGTTTAAATATTGTCGCTAACGAGATCACTAACTCGGGATAAACTCATCTCGTATTCAACCAAACTCTGGGGCGCTCACTGGTAAATATTTAAGTGCCTAAGTACGCCGCTTTCATTTGCTCCAAATTTATTTTGGTCATTGTTAACATTGCCTGAGTAGCGCGCTGGGCTCCTTCAGGATCACTGCCGCCGAGATATGTATTCATTATTGGTGAGGTTACCTGCCAAGAAATACCGAAGCGATCTTTGAGCCAACCACATTGACTTTCTTCGCCGCCATTTGAAGTCAATAATTCCCAATATTTATCGATTTCGGATTGATCTCGACAAGGAATCTGAAACGAGACTGCCTCCGAATGCGGAAATTGAGGTCCACCATTTAAGCCAATGAAATTCTGGCCAAAGATCTTAAAGTTCACGACGATCTCTTCACCCTGCTTGTTGCCTGGTGTATCAGTGGGTGCAATCCAATTATCTTGAATTGAACTATCTGGAAAAATGGAAGTATAGAAATTTGCTGCTTCGCGAGCGTTTCCGTTAAACCAGAGACAGGTTGTTAGTTCCATAGCACCAGTCTATTCCTTAAATCGAATACAACTTTGGGTGTTTGATTTCACTTAGAATTCCGAAAATTTAGCTTCTTCACGCGCATTTCCCTCTCAATGATGCGAGTCGCTGAAGGGCCCATGGCGTGAATGTTCAGAAATTTTTCTCTTGTCACTTTCTTGAGGTCATTCAACTTGTAGA
>CAIRNW010000039.1 GCA_903879995.1 uncultured Bacteroidota bacterium | reverse complement strand
TTGTCAATCATCTCTTCCGTTACAGTAACTACATAGCGGGTAGTCTTTGCTTTGGCTAAGTCTGGTAATTTGAATTCTGGCTTGAGTCCAATTTCAAAATGAAAATTGTAGTCAAGGGGGTTGTTTACATCTAGCTGCTGAAAATCAGTTTCAAGAGGCAATGGCTGTGCAAATATGTTCAGCTTTTCAGTCTGTATCCACCCAATCAATTCACGGTCTACTGTTTTAAGCACTTCGTCCGTAAACAAGGAAGGGCCATACATTTTTTTGATGAGCCCAGCTGGTACCATTCCTTTACGGAAGCCTGGAATATTGGCTTTGCGGCCATATTCTTTAAGTGCTTTTTCAAAAGAGGGAAGGTAGTCGGCTTTGTCTAGTTTAACGGAGATCTTGTCGTGCAGTTTGCCGATGTTTGATCGGGAGATGGTTGCCATAGAACGATTTAAGCGGTACTAAGTCCGGATGGAGGGACTCGAACCCCCACACCTTGCGGCATCAGATCCTAAGTCTGACGTGTCTACCAATTTCACCACATCCGGGTACCCCTGGTTTAGGGGTTGCAAATGTAGGTCTTTTTCACTTTTCAGCGTTTAAAATCCCAACTTGTTGAGTAAAAAAGACGAATCTAAGGGGTGTTTTTTTACAAAAACAGTTAAAAAACTTAGATTTGAAAGCCAAGGCGCCGTTCGTCCCAAAACTATTATTCATTAGGTCCCTTGTACAAACAACTGCCGATGAGAAAAATTTTAACAGGGCTTTTGCTCTTATCTGTGATTTCAGCAACGCATGCCCAGAATCCTGCCACCACATTTACGATTGCCAACCGTATAATTCAGCTACCCTGTGGTACCTCCTGCACACCCATTAATGTTCAGGTACCCCATATCAAACAAACAAGCAGTTATATAGTAACTACACCCTCCTATGTGCCTTATGCATATACTACCTCTACAGGGAATGTAGTGAGTTCAATCTATATTGATGATACCTGGAGTCAGGCTATTGCGCTTCCCTTTAGTTTCTGTTTTTATAATAACAGTTTCACTTCCTTATTAATGGGCTCCAATTCAGCGATCACTTTTGATTTAAGTCGTGCAGGGGGCGGAAGTGGTTATTCGATAAGTAGCACAACGGGCGCTATTCCCAATACTTTTTATGCTCCCAATATGATTTTTGGTCCTTATCATGATATTGATCCCGGGCTTTCATCCGCCAATAAAAAAATTGAATGGCGTATCGAGGGAACAGCTCCAAAGCGTCGCTTTATTGCCAGCTACAATGACATGCCTTATTTCGGATCGAGTTGCACTACTCAACGTGCTACACATATGATGGTTTTATATGAGGGAACCGGAATCGTAGAAGTTTATATCAAAGACAAACCATTTTGTACTTCTTGGAATGGAGGAAACACCATTTTGGGTATGCAGGACGGAACACGTACACAAGCCGTAGCTGCTCCAGGAAAAAATGCTACGCAATGGGGAAGCACTGGAATGAACGAGTGCTATCGTTTTTTACCAAGTGGAGGCGCTTCCCGGTTTAAGTCTGCCAAACTTTTTGTAAATGGAACACAAGTGGCAACCGGCGACACTAGTTCGGCTTCCACTCCCGGTGCATTGAACTTGAATTTTCAAAATGTTTGCCCCACTGCGGATAGCACTGCTTATGTTGTACAGGTTACTTACGGCGATTGCAACAACCCTGCAAACGACGTTAGTTTTACAGATACTGTTTTTGTGAAAAAAGTGGGGCCTGGTGCTGCAGTGTCTAAAACAGATCCTAACTGTGCACCTAATGGAACCATTACTGTTACTGCACAAGGTGGAACTTCTCCTTATCAATATAGTATCAACGGCGGAACAACTTGGCAATCTTCCAACACCTTTACTGGTTTAGGAGGGGGTACTTACAATGTGTTGGTAAGAGACGCCAATAACTGTACCTCAGGTCCTCAGCCCGTTACACTGGCCTTAGCCAATAATTTATCACAGAGTATTGCAAAAACAGATGCAAATTGTACAACACCTGGTACCATAACCATTACTGCTACAGGTGGAGGCACACCTCCCTATGAATACAGCATCAATGGTGGAACAACCTGGCAATCGTCTAATACGTTTACTGGTTTGGCCGGTGGGAATTATAATGTGGTTACTCGTAATCCTGTTACAACCTGTACAGCTACCACCGCTATCACGATCAATTTTACAAATACACTGACATTGGATCCTATCAATGGAACCAGTATTTGTTTTGGTAATTCATTTACGCCTACTGTAAATACCAATGCCACAGGTTTTAGCTGGACACCCACTACGGGGGTAAGTAATCCTGCAATTGCTACACCGGTTTTTGCTCCTGCCACAACAACTGCTTACACCTTAGAGGCGCGTCTGGGCACTTGTTCTACGCGTCAGACAATGAATATCACAATTTTCCCGGGTGCTACTGCTAATGCAGGGCCTGATGCTATTATTATTGCAGGAGATGTTTACCCCATGCAGGCTACTGGATCAGCTGGTTCTTATCTCTGGACACCATCCACAGGTTTGAACAATCCTGCCATTTTAAATCCAGCGGCAACCCCTGCTACTACTACTACCTATGCACTGCGTGTAACTACCTCTCAAGGTTGTATAGCAACAGACGACATGACCATTACTGTAGTTCCTTATTGCATTAAACCTATGAATGCCTTTACGCCAAATGGAGATGGAGTGAATGATCGCTGGTTAATTACTAATGGAAATTGTCTGATCAAAGCAAGGGCGCAAGTGTTCAATCGATATGGTGCTAAAGTATTTGAGGATTTGAATTATAAAAACACCTGGGATGGAACCTATAACGGCAAACCTCTTCCTGATGGAACTTATTATTATGTGATCAGCTTCCAGTTGATCAACAATAAAGTAGAATCCAGAACCGGAAACGTAACTATTCTTCGTTGATCAACCATAACTAACTGACATGAAAAAAATTCTAGCTATACTTCTGTTTACCATCAGTAGTCCTGTGTGGGGTCAGCAATTAATGATGTCTTCACTTTATGACGTACAGGGTAATTTACATAACCCGGCTGTTGCAGGTGTTTCCAAACAAACTACGGCTGGAGCTTCTTATCGTAGTATGTGGAGTGGAATTGCCGGAAGTCCAGTTACTGCCTTGGTTTATGGCTCTACATTTTTGGAAAAAGCAAACCTTGGTGTGGGGGCTTATTTGTACAGCGATGTGACCGGGCCTACCAGCCGAAGAGGAATTCAAACTTCCTATGCCTATCATATTCCTACGAATAATGGGTCAACTTTTTCTGTGGGACTGGAAGCTCGCTTTCAGCAATTTGCCATTGATAAAGCAATGCTCATTGATGCGTTGGGGAGTGATCCTGTAATGGGGGGTGCTGCCAATCAATTCAAGGGAGATGCCGGCTTGGGTGTTGCATACACAACAAAAAAATGGCAACTGGGTATGTCAGTGAGCCAACTTATTCAATCCGCATTAAATTTTTATTCTGGTAGTCTTTCTCGCACCGAGGAAGCTCGACTCTATCGCCATTTCTATTTACATGGATCCTATCAATGGAAAGTAGATGCCAATACAACAATAACCCCCAACTTTCTAGTAATCTACTTACCTAATGCGCCTACGGAGATACAAGCGGGTGCAAGAGTGGAACATCGCGAATTATTCTGGTGGGGACTTTCGTTGAGAGCTCGACAGAGTTGGATGTTGTCAGCGGGTGTCAAGGTGCAGAAAAAATTAATGTTAGGCTATTCCTTTGATATCTATTCTTCCCCATTGAGTGTATTTGACAAAGGGCCGAACGCACATGAAGTATTGCTTCGCTATCAATTCCTGAAGTAAACACGGATCGCTTTACGCTTCTTTCACTGGTTATTAATTTGTAAATTCGTAACCAGTGGAAGCTGTTGCAACTATACCAAAGTATAATTTAAGTGGCGAAGAGGAGAAAAAACTCATTCTTCGGGAATATCGTTCCCTGCTTCGGCTATTAAAGTCCCGTATCAAGCCTGGTGATAAAAAACTGCTTCGTATTGCTTTTGAGATGGCTGCAGATGCGCATGTTACCATGCGTCGTAAAACGGGCGAACCTTATATCTTACATCCTATTGCAGTTGCAAAAATTTGCGTGGAAGAAATTGGATTAGGCGTTCGTTCTACCATTTGTGCGCTCTTACATGATACGGTGGAGGATACGGATATCACCTTGGATGATATCAAACGAGAGTTTGGCGAAGAAATTACTCGTATTGTAGATGGGCTTACAAAAATTGACAACGTTATTGATGTCAATGCTTCGCAACAAGCAGAAAATTTCAAAAAAATCCTCCTTACGCTTACAGACGATCCTCGGGTTATTTTGATTAAACTTTCTGATCGTTTGCACAACATGCGCACCTTGGATGTGATGAAGCGGGAGAAGCAATTAAAGATTGCTTCTGAAACAATTTTCATTTATGCACCGCTGGCTCATCGAATGGGATTGTACAATATCAAGACAGAGCTTGAAGACCTCTCCATGAAATACATGGAGCCTGATACGTACCGGGATATTGCAAGGAAATTAGCAGAGACCAAAAAAGACCGTACCCGCTATATCAATGATTTTATTCGTCCAATCAAAGAAAAGATAGAGAGTTCTTCCATCAAGGGGGAAATTTATGGCCGTCCAAAAAGTATTCACTCCATTTGGAATAAGATGAAAAAGAAAGGAGTGGAATTTGAGGAAGTGTACGATCTGTTTGCCATTCGGGTAATTCTTGATTCAGCTCCTGAGAAAGAAAAGGAGGATTGCTGGAAAGTATATTCTTTGATCACCGATGAGTATAGCCCCTCGCCGGAACGATTAAGAGATTGGCTCAGTAATCCTAAGGCTAATGGATATGAAGCGTTGCACACTACCGTGATGGGCCCGCAGGGAAAATGGGTAGAGGTACAAATTCGCTCACAACGGATGAATGAAATTGCTGAAAAAGGATTGGCAGCTCACTGGAAATACAAAGAAGGCACGCAAGACGAAAGTCGATTTGACAAATGGTTCCAGCAGATTCGGGAAGTGATCTCCAACCAAGAGACTGATGGGGTCGATTTTCTGCAAGATTTCAAAACCAGTTTTTTGGCTGAGGAAATCTATGTGTACACACCCAAGGGTGACGTGAAGATGTTACCCGTGGGTTCCACTGCATTGGATTTTGCATTTTCTGTTCACAGTGCAATTGGTGTAAAAACCATTGGAGCAAAAGTCAATCATAAGTTAGTTCCCATTAGCCACAAATTACAGAGTGGCGACCAGGTAGAAATAATCACCAGTAACAAACAAAAAGCCTCAGAAGATTGGTTGGGTTTTGTGGTTACTTCCAAAGCAAAAG
>CAIRNW010000038.1 GCA_903879995.1 uncultured Bacteroidota bacterium | reverse complement strand
TCGCACCCGATGCAGTTTTTGCGCTTGGTCGTAATTCACCAAAATGTCCTTGACCACCCCATTTACAAGGTGCCTTTTTTTCTGTGGGTTTAAATCCTGGGTGCTTGTAAACTCACTGGCAAACTGATCAATCCAGTCAAACCATAGTTGGTGATTCCCTAGTTGATCGTATTCTACCTTGGCTTTTTCGATACTTATTTTAGCCATATTCAACTGCGATGATAGGTTGCTTTTAACGCCTTTATAGATCTCTGGTGAATCGAACTCACCCATCATATTTTGAGCTTCTGCTTTAATAAGCCCCTTTTCGATCCTGCTCTTTTTTTCATTTAGTTCTATGATGTCATTTTGTATCTCTTTTCGTCTTTGAATAATTTTGATTTCGGAAAGACCAGCACCGAGCAGATTGTTTTTTAAAATGTGCTCTTTTAAATGGGCTGAATTGGTTATCACATTATAAACCACCTGCCATATTTCCTTATCTGCTGCATCAATGTGAAGAGACCTCTTCATCGAGCAGGATCGATTATCTGCTTCAGCTTTGTTGAACTTTCTCTCCGCAAGTGGGCAATAGTAAAATGGGTTTCTATTTTGTTCAGGACTTTGGCGACCTCCAATTGGGGTTCCGCAATCTCCACAAATCATAAAATCTCGAAAGAGGTAGAATTTACTGGTTCTACTGAGTTGTCCTTTCCTCAATAATATTGATTCTCTGCGTTGCTGCACCTCATTGAATAATGAATCGCTTATTATTTGTGGAACCTTAGCGACTATCGTTTCTTTGAATTTTTTGTCATAATATTCATCGACTCCTGTATACAATCTATTGCGAAGCATAATTTGAAGTGTACCCATTGTCCAAGTATCATTACCTCTCCTGGTTTTTACTTTGTTTCGCTCAAGCTCGAATTTAATGGTCTTCATTGGGATTCTTTTGGCATATTGCTCAAATGCGAATTGAACCCATTTACTCTCATTGGTATTAACCACCAGACGACTTCCTCCTTCAACTTTTTCAATGGCATAGCCAAATGGAGGGTCTCCACCACGCCAGTAGTTTTGTTTTACCTTCTCAAATTTCCCCAGTCGACTTCTATCTGCACGGGTCTTATTATCGTACACAGCAATTTCATTCATGATTCCGAGAATCATATTCTCCATTGAATCGTTTGTGTCGTGGATACCCTTGGGTGTATACAGTTTTACGTTATTGGCAACCATCTTTTGTCGAATGGTATACCAAGTAATCTGATTCCTGCTTAATCTGTCTGTATTATAAACAAACAGGTGATTAACCTTTCCCCTATCCATTAACCTGAGTAATTCCAGCATCACTGGTCTATTTCTCAGATCGTCATTGGCACTGCTTCGCCCACCTTCGTTATGGACTTCAAAGTCCATATTGAGTTGGTTTGCTAGGTTTATACCAATTTCTTTCTGTGTTTTCAGAGAGGTTCCTTCAACTTGTATCGAACTACTAACCCTGGTATAAATATGTAAAACCTCCTTCATTATAGGCTAATTAAATCAAATTTTTTTAATGGCAAAATTTTACTGAATATTTTTGACTGGATTGATCAGTTTGCCAGTGAGTTTACAAGCACCCAGGATTTAAACCCACAGAAAAAAAGGCACCTTGTAAATGGGGTGGTCAAGGACATTTTGGTGAATTACGACCAAGCGCAAAAACTGCATCGGGTGCGA
>CAIRNW010000037.1 GCA_903879995.1 uncultured Bacteroidota bacterium | reverse complement strand
CACGTGTTCGTCCTAAAAATTATAAATCAAAATGAGTACCGTAACAATTAGTGCACAGGATATTAATAAGCTTCGTCAGACAACCGGCGCCGGAATGATGGATTGCCGTAAAGCACTGACTGAAACAAATGGTGATTTTGAGGCGGCCATTGACTGGTTGCGTAAGCAAGGTCAAAAAGTTGCAGCAAAGCGTAGCGACCGCGAGGCAAAAGAAGGAGTAGTGATTGCACAGACAACTGCTGATAATAAAACAGGAATTGTAGTTTGTGTGAGTTGCGAAACTGATTTCGTATCGAAGAATGCAGATTTCGTAGCGTTTGGAAAAAGCATTGCCGATGCTGCGATAGCTAACAACGTAAACTCGCTCGATGAGTTGATGAATGTAAAAATTGGCGCCTTGACAATTGCCGGATTGGTAGATGAGAAATTAGCTACGATTGGTGAAAAGATTGGGGTGACAAAATTTGAACGTATCGATGCTTCTTATGTAGCTTCTTATATTCATGGAGCTTACCGTATTGGCGTGTTAGTCGGTATGGATAAACCTGCTGCTGAAGCTGGTAAAGACGTAGCCATGCAAATTGCTGCTCTTAATCCAGTGGCCGTTGATGCAGCTTCTGTTCCTGCAGAAGTAATCGAGCGTGAAAAGAGTATCGTCGTGGAACTGATGAATCAGGATCCTAAAATGGCTGGAAAGCCTGCCGAGATGATCGCAAAGATTGCGGAAGGTAAGATGGGGGCATTCTTTAAAGAGCAAACCCTCACTGCCCAGGCTTTTGTGAAAGATGGTAGTAAATCAGTAGGAGATTACCTGAAGGAATCTGGTGATGTAAAAGTGACCAGCTTCAAGCGTGTAGCGCTGGGCTAATCCCTGCTTCCTCTAACTTATACAAGCGTCCGGATCTCCGGACGCTTTTTTTTGCCCTTGTAATTTGGTTATCTTCGTTCACCAAAGCCCATTGCATGTTACCTGTTTATAAGCGCGTTTTATTGAAATTATCAGGCGAAGCCCTGATGGGAGATAAAAGCTTCGGTTTTGACACCGCTATTATTTCCCAATACGCAAAGGATATTAAGGCCATAACAGAATTGGGTGTGCAGGTGGCCGTTGTAATTGGTGGTGGAAATATTTACAGGGGGATGAACGAACAGGAGACCGGGATAGAACGTGCACACGGTGATTATATGGGGATGCTTGCAACCGTTATCAATGGGATGGCCTTGCAGGCAGGATTGGAGAAAATTGGCGTTTATACGCGGTTACAAAGCGCTATTAAAATGGAGCAAATTGCTGAGCCCTATATTCGTCGCAGGGCCATTCGGCATTTACAAAAAGGCCGCGTGGTGATCTTTGGTGCGGGTACCGGTAATCCCTATTTTACCACCGATACAGCGGGTTCATTACGTGCCATTGAAATAGGGGCGGATGTAATTTTAAAAGGAACCCGGGTAGATGGAATTTATACGGCTGATCCTGAAAAAGATGCTAAAGCAACCCGTTTTGATGAAATCAGCTTTTCAGAGTGTTTGTCCAAGCAGTTGAAGGTGATGGATATGACCGCATTTACATTATGCATGGAAAATAAGCTTCCTATTATTGTATTCAACATGAATGAGCCGGGTAATCTCAGCCGAGTAGTGACAGGTGACAAAGTGGGAACTCTCGTAAAATAAAAAAAGGAAGCAATGCTTCCTTTTTCTTTAGCAGGTAAACCGTTTTATTTTTTCTTTTTGGGGGCTGCTTTTTTGGTAACCTTGGCAGGACGACTCTTGCCGAATGAACCTTTGAAGCGTTTTCCCTTGGCGGTTTTTTTATCACCTCTTCCCATGGTAGTAGTGATTTAGTGGTTTATGTGTTTAGATTAAAGCATCTCAGCCAGTTCTTTACCAGCTTTGAAGCGAGCCACTTTACGGGCTTTGATTTTAATGGTTTCTCCGGTTTTAGGATTTCTTCCGTTGCGAGCAGCACGTTTAGAAACTGAAAAAGTTCCAAATCCAACCAAGGTAACTTTTCCACCACCCTTCAGTGTTTTTCCAATGGCCTCGATCAGCGAATCAATGGCTTCATTGGCTTGTGCTTTGGTTATACCGGCATCATCTGCTACCTTATTGATTAGATCTCCCTTATTCATGCTTTGAATTTTAAAAAGTGAAGAGGGACAAATTTAGCCGCTTTTTCATTGAGGAAAAATAAAAAAAGGGGTTATACACCCTTAATCCACGATTTTCATGAGTGTGCGAAAAGCAATAAACCGATCACCCCACTTATCTAGTCCTTTTTGTCGTAATCCGGGTGCAAATTCAGCTAAATACCGTTTGTATTCCTCCAGCCGGTCCGTTTTGTATTGAACTGCAAAAGTGGACCCTTCCTCATCTACGTTTTCAAGCAGCTCCAGCACTGTTGCGGTCGAGAAACACCCGGTACCGATCACTTCGGGTATATGTTCTTCTTTTAACCAATGCACCCACGCTTTGACAATAGTGTGGTCCACTTTTACCGTTACATTGTAGATATACATGGGTTATTTTTTTAGTTCCAGATAAACAGGACAATGATCGGAATGTTTTATCATCGGTAGTAAGTAAGCATCTTTGATTTTTTTCTCCAACGCCGTGGTTACATTGATATAGTCGATACGCCACCCCTTATTTTGTAATCGTACACTGGGAAAACGCTGGCTCCACCAACTATACTGATGGGGCTCAGGATGGATTTTTCTGAACGTATCAATCCACCCGCTTTCAAAAAGTTTAGTCATCCATTCTCGCTCGGCCGGTTGAAATCCAGAAGAATTTTTATTCCCTTTGGGATCGTGAATGTCTATCTCCTGATGCGCAATATTATAATCACCACAAAGAATAAGTTGAGGATGTTTTTTCTTCAGCTTCTCCAGCCAAGTAAAACACTCGTCCAGCCATTCGTACTTATATTGTTGTCTTTCATCACCGCTGGTACCACTGGGAAAATAAGCGTTGATCAAGCGCGTTGTTCCAAAATCCAATTGAATTACTCGACCTTCCTCGTCACTTTTTCCATGTCCATTGCCCAATTCAATGTGATCAGGTTTGATTTTGGTAAAAACCGCTACACCGCTATACCCTTTTTTTTGTGCACTGAACCAGTAGTCCTGGTAACCCAATGCATGAAAAGGTTTACAGTCCACATCCTCTTGTGTGGCCTTTGTTTCCTGCAGACAAATAATATCAGCCGGATTGGTTTGTAGCCATTCCACTAACCCTTTTTTTATAGCGGCACGAATTCCGTTTACATTGTACGATATGATCCGCATACTTTTGTGAATTATTTCAATGTGGTCTCTGCAAATGTCGGAATTGAAAAAGTAAATTGAGTAACTATGTCATCTACCCCCCACAAAAAGCAAGAACCCCAGCTAATTCATCCCAAGCATCATGTATACCTGGAAGGTCCCAAAAGTCGTGGGTATGAATTAGCATTTGCCTGGCGGGTATTTAAACAATTTATCAAAGGATTTAGAACCCTTCATTTTGCAGGTCCCTGTATCACGGTCTTTGGCTCAGCTCGATTTGGTGAGGATCATCTTTATTATCAACAGGCACGTGAGTTTGGCAAGCGTATTGCACAAATGGGACTCACTACGCTTACGGGCGGAGGCCCCGGGATCATGGAAGCGGCCAACCGGGGTGCATTTGAGAATGGAGGACAATCCTTTGGGTGCAATATTGTGTTACCCTTTGAGCAAAAAGAAAATCCGTATTTGCATCGCTCCGTAACCTTTGAGCATTTTTTTGTTCGCAAAGTATTGCTGGTTAAATATTCATACGCTTTTGTGATCATGCCGGGTGGTTTTGGAACCATGGACGAACTATTTGAAACACTCACCTTGGTACAAACTAAAACGATTACCCGATTTCCTGTAATCTTATTTGGGAAAGAGTATTATCAGCCCTTGATGGATGTATTCAAAAAAATGCAAGAAGATGGCACTATTTCTCCTGAGGATCTCGATCTCTTGCTTTTCACGGATGATGTGGATGAAGCTATGGCGCATATCCAACGCTATATTCGCTCTAATTATCAGGTTAAACCACGCAAGAGATTGTGGTGGTTGTTTGAGAAAAGATAGACTCCTTACCTTCGTCCTTCAATTTTAAATTATGAGTGGTGCAGAAATTTTAGGTTATGCAGCGGGTGCGGTAACCGCTTTCACATTTAT
>CAIRNW010000036.1 GCA_903879995.1 uncultured Bacteroidota bacterium | reverse complement strand
GAGTTCGCCTCTATGATTCCAATTGCGGGAAGCGCCTATGCCTACTCGTACGTTACCATGGGAGAATTAATTGCCTGGATCATTGGTTGGGCTCTGATCATGGAATACGCATTAGGAGCTGCAACAGTTTCTATTGCATGGAGTGAGTACCTCAATAAGTTACTGGGAGGTTCCATACCCTATGAATGGTGTCACTCTCCTTTTGAAAGCTTCACCGACTCTGCTGGCGTTTATCATCAGGGAATTATGAACGCTCCTGCCCTAATCATTTTACTTGCACTAACCCTGCTATTAATTAAGGGCACGCAAGAATCTGCATTGGTCAATGCGATAATTGTATTTATTAAAGTGGCCATTGTAATTCTGTTTATTGCTATCGGCTGGCAATTTATTCGTCCAGAAAATCATACCCCCTATTTGATTCCTGCCGATACAGCTCCTATTGCTGATCAAGCTGGAAAAATAATTGCAGATTATAGTGGTTGGAATAAACATGGATGGGGTGGAGTCTTAGGAGGAGCAGCGATTGTGTTTTTTGCTTTCATCGGATTTGATGCGGTGAGCACGGCAGCACAAGAAGCCAAAAACCCTAAGCGCGATATGCCCATTGGTATTCTAGGTTCATTAGTGGTTTGCACAATTCTCTATATTTTATTTGGGCATGTGCTAACCGGCGTGGCTCCCTGGACAGACTTTGTGGATCCTGAAAAAGGCCGTGAAGCTTCTGTAGCCTATGCAATCAGCACGTACATGACCAATTATGAATGGCTTGCCAATGCAGTGACTGTAGCTATCCTTGCCGGATTCTCCTCTGTTATTTTAGTTATGTTGATGGGACAAAGCCGAATTTTTTATACAATGAGTAATGATGGATTAATCCCAAAAGCATTTGGTGAGTTACATCCAAAATTCAAAACCCCTTACAAGTCAAATTGGATCCTATTCCTTTTTGTGGGTGGTTTTGCGGCGTTTGTACCCGGTCACGTAGCAGGCGACTTAACTAGTTTTGGAACACTCTTTGCTTTTGTGCTAGTTAGCATTGGCGTATGGATTTTACGTGTTAAATCTCCAGAGATCGAGCGCCCGTTCAAAACCCCAATGGTGCCTGTAGTTTGTACTCTTGGAGCTATTATTTGTACGGCCATGATTGTAGGGCTGGACACGCAAACACTAAAAGTGGCCTTTATGTGGATGGCCATAGGTTTGGTTGTTTATTTTGCCTATAGTCGTCATCATAGTAAGCTAAAGAAGTAGTAGCTTACAGCCCTGAATTTTATTTCATGGGAAGAATTTTTGAAGTACGCAAATCGACCATGTTTGCCCGCTGGGACCGCATGGCCAAGCAGTTCACCCGTATTGGGAAGGAAATTGTAATTGCCGTAAAAGCCGGGGGGACTGACCCGAACACCAATCCTGCATTAAGACGCTGTGTGCAAAACGCTAAAAGCGTCAACATGCCCAAGGATCGCGTGGAGGCTGCCATCAAGCGTGCCTTAGGAAAGGAAATGGCCAATTACGATGAGATTCTTTATGAAGGATATGGGCCTCATGGTGTAGCTATTCTGGTAGAGACGGCTACCGATAATCACGTAAGAACAGTAGCGAATGTAAAATCCCATTTCAATAAAGGAGGAGGCAGTTTAGGAAACAGCGGCAGCGTTGCCTTCCAATTTAAAAAGATGGGGGTGTTCAAACTAAAACCGGAAGGATTGAATGCGGAAGAACTGGAATTAGAACTTATCGATGCGGGGCTTGAGGAATTGGGTGAAAGTACAGGAGAGAATGGAGAGGAGGTTTTAGTATTACGCTGTGGCTTCACTGATTTTGGCAATATGCAAAAGGCACTGGAAGATCGCTCGATTACCCCACTGAGTGCAGAATTAGAATGGATTCCCACTGTAACGGTACCCGTCTCAGATGAGCAAGCTGAGGAGGTAAGTAAATTGATTGAAAAGCTGGAGCAAGACGACGACGTGCAAAAAGTATTTCACAATATGGCGTAAGAACTCTACTCCGCCATCATTTCACGGATCACTTGTTCGATATCCTCTGCATTAGGTTTGCTAAAATAATCTCCGTCACTTCCATAGGCAGGTCGGTGCGCCTTGGCAGTCAGCGTGCGAGGCGCCACATCCAAATAACGATATCCCCCCTGCTCTTCCATTACTTTATTGAAAAGATATGAAGCGGCACCGCCTGGCACGTCCTCATCTACAAATAAAATACGATTGGTCTTTTTTAAAGACTGCAACGTCAATTGTGGAAGATCAAATGGTAATAAAGTTTGTACGTCCACAATTTCACAACTAATTCCATCTGCTTCCAAAACAGCAGCTGCCTCTTGGACGATTCGTAAAGTTGATCCATAGGAAACGATTGTTACATCTTCTCCCTCCTTAATAACTTCAGGTACACCCAGTGGCACAGTAAACTCTAATAAATTACTGGGCAATTTTTCTTTTAAGCGATATCCATTTAAACATTCAATCACCAAGCCCGGATCATTACTTTGTAACAACGTATTGTACATGCCCACAGCTTGTGTCATATTGCGTGGCACACAAACATGCATACCCCGAAGCGCATGAATGATCATCCCCATGGGAGATCCACTATGCCAGATTCCTTCTAAGCGATGCCCGCGTGTCCGTACAATCAGGGGACAGGCCTGCTTGCCACAGGTACGATAATGGAGGGTAGCTACATCATCGCTCAAGGGTTGTAAACCATATAGTAAATAGTCGAGATATTGTATTTCTGCAATGGGCCGAAGACCTCGCAATGCTAAACCAATACCACTACCCATGATAGTAAGCTCACGAATACCCGTATCAAAAATTCGTTCTTTACCATGTTTTTCTTGTAAGCCACTGAAACCTTGATTTACATCACCGATTTGTCCTAGATCCTCGCCGAATGCAACCAACTTTGGGTTGGCAGCAAATTGTTCGTCAAAAAATCGGTTGAGCACTTCAAAACCATTCACCAAAGCTGCATCAGGCGCATAGACCGGATTTATCGCAGGAATTTTCAATGCACTCTTGGGACCCTCATCATAGAGATAACTGCTGTAAAGCTTTTCTCCTTCATGCTTTAGATGATGATAAACTGTTTGTAAGGAATCGGCAGCATGATGTGGGATGGCTAATTGGATAGCCCGGTATAAAACGCGAAGTATATCTCTTCGCAATGG
>CAIRNW010000035.1 GCA_903879995.1 uncultured Bacteroidota bacterium | reverse complement strand
TCTGGCTTGGGCGCAGCAGATCCTACTGATATTTTTATCCCCTGTATGATTGCCACATTTGCTGCTACTATGGCTGCCCTTTTTATTGTTTCCTGGAAGCAAAAAATCAATTTATTTCAACCTGTAATTATCGGTTGGGTAGGAGGCATCACAGCAATTATAGCTTTATTGGTCAGTTATGTAATGCGCTTGGACGCGATGGCCTCACAACTTTTTTCTTCTCAATTAAGTAATGGGATCATTTTATTCATTTTTGTGACCATTGTGCTTGGAGGACTTTATAAAAAGATAGATGTATTTGATGCATTTGTAGAGGGAGCAAAAGGTGGCTTTGATACGGCCATCCGGATCATCCCTTACATAGTAGGGATGTTGGTCGCTATCAGTTTACTTCGCTCTAGTGGCAGCTTCGATTATTTAATAAATGGAGTAAAATTCTTATTCTCATTAACAGGATTGGACACACGGTTTGTGGATGGATTACCCACGGCGTTAATCAAACCGCTTAGCGGAAGTGGGGCGCGTGGGATGATGCTAGACACCATGAAAACGTACGGAGCTGATTCTTTTGCTGGTCGATTAGCTTCCGTTTTGCAAGGTTCCTCTGATACTACCTTTTATGTGGTGGCTGTTTATTTTGGTGCAGTGAATATTCGTAACTCACGTTATGCAATAGGCTCGATGTTACTCGCTGATTTAGTGGGGGTGATCACAGCAATACTGCTGAGTTATGCATTCTTTGCTTAAACCGTAGTTAATGGGGTAAATAAAAAAGCCGTACTAGTTAGTACGGCTTTTTTTGAATTATAAATTTGAAATTAGTAGTTCAAGAAAACGCTTACAGCACGGATACTTGTACCACTGGTAGCACGATGTGAACCACGGTATACAACAGTATAGCTACGCTGTGGCACCAGTGTAGAAATTGTTGATGTAGCGAGTACTGTACTGGTCCCGGCTAGCCTAACTTGAAATGCCTCTGTACCAATTCGAGTAGGGTGTACCACAAATTCCGTAACATCAGTATACTGAAGATTGGTTGCCACTACCTCGTTTTTGCCGAGTGAAACGATGTCAACAGCAGGAGTTACCGCCAAACCATTGTAAGCAAAATTGGCAAAACGCACACGGCAGGTAGTATCGCTAGGTATTACCAAATTTGTCCTCACTGTTTTTTGTTTTGGGGCAGTAATTGTGTCATACGTAAAGACCGTATAATTACCTCCAATCTCAAAATTCTGTGCAAAAGAAAGTTGAGGTTGTGTTGTGAGAGAGGAAGTGTCCCTAACCATCATATTACGGAGTCCACTGGTTACTCCATAACCATATCCTGTAGTTGGGAATACACTACCGGTGGTTAAGGCAGCACCATTGACAGGTTTTCCATCTACATAAACATAATTACGGCTAGCACCCACAGTACCGATAAAGGCTTGGATGGTGGAACCGCTGCCCGTATAATAATCTGCCGCAAGCTTTTTGTCGAATGATTTTTGGCAGGAGCTAAGCATCATGACGCCAGCAATGGCAGTGATGAAAAGCTTAGATATTGAATTTGGTTGCATATTTTTTCCAGTTTAGCAGTTAGATTAAGGTTTGGAGAACCAGCATTCTTTTGTGATATAATCAGGTGCAAAGGCTCCCAATCGGTTTAACTCGTCCACGTTGTAGAGATACTCTGAGTTGTAACGAGGTCTTACGCGGTAAATCCATTTACCCAAATTGTTAGTATAAAGATCAATACCTGTTGGCGGAGCAAAATCTCTGTACACTTGCTGACCAGTTGTTGGATCTAGGTCTGTGTAATGGTAACGACGCATATCGACCCATACTTCTGTAACTCCCCAACCATACATCGAAATGTATTTCTGCATCATGATGTGGGAAAGGGTTAAATCTGCAGCAGCAGGAACCACTAATGAATTATTGAGGTAAGCATCACGCTGTGCATCCGTCATCCGACGTGCAGCAGGTACACTTACTTCGTAGTTAGTGCGCAATTCCTGGAAATTAAGTTCAATTCCTTTTTTATACGCGGTAAGTGCTCCGGCTTTATCTCCCTTACGAAGCATGGCTTCAGCTTTTAAAAATTGGATTTCAGCTGCAGTCATAATAGGGAAAATAGGCGCGTTTTTGAAAATATAACGAGCAGCGTTATCGCTACCAGGAGCAGCGGTAATCGAAAAGGCATCACCCCAGAAGTTGTCAGGTCTGTCATTAACGCTTGTCAATAAATCTGAACCTTTATTAGGTCTAATTCCTTTATAAGTCCCATTGGGATTTTCTCGGATTATGTAAGGAGCACGAGGATCAACGTTTCCAGTTGGAAACTGACCATTTAAGCCTGACATCAAATCTGCGATGAACTTTGATTGGCGAAGTGTTCCAATATTGCCACGGAAAGGGGACCAGTAGCTATAAGTTCCAGTTCCACCTGTGTTCGACCAAGTAATAGTTGTGTTCTCACTATTGTTCTGCATGGCTAGGTTAGCATAGAAGATAACCGAATCAGGCTGATAGATTGATTTGTTGGTAACACGGTTAAACGTTCTGGCTAGTACCCCGTACGTAAATCTTTTCCACTTATTGATATCGCCACCGTTTCCATAGCGATCACTGATCGCTAAGTTGGCTGGATTTACTCCATCCCCTGTTTTAGAAAGGTTGGCTAATGCCGCATGACAAAGTCTTTTAACCTCCTCGTACACGTCGGGTTGTGGATCGTATTTAAAAACAAGTTGCTCTGGGCGAAATGCCTCACGTAAAATAACATCATCGTGTACATCAGTTAATGTCATCCAACCCCAAGCTCTTACAGCTTGAGCAACACCTACGTAGTCCCATTTTTTCTCTTCTGTGCCCCATTCAATGATACGGCTGATATTGGCCCCCATGCCATAGTAATGCATGGCCCAGATACTTCCCAACACGTCGCTTCGGTTGATAAAATTATCTCCCATTTGGTCGTATTGATTACCGGTACCATTGGTAGCCCAAAACTGTACATAACGACCAAAATATAATCCATCATTTTGGGGACCATATAAAGTACCGTTTGCAGAGTGTTGAATAGCCATGTTGGAGATAATCCCAGGTAGGAGTTGTTCAACAGGTTGTTTGGTTTGTGCATTGGGATTGGCAAATGCATCATCGATTTTTTTTGTACATCCCGTTGCAAAGAAGATAGCTGCCAAGGCAGGTATCGTCAACGATTTTAAGAAGTTATGTTTCATAAATACGTTTTTCAAGTTTTAAAAGGATGCTCTGATACCAATATTGACCTGCATAGGAGCGGCGAGGGTTCCGTAATCAAAACCAAACGCACCAACACCACGACCCGCAGCGGTGTTACCATTTACTGAAGGATCTGCTCCACTATAATTAGTAAACAGGATCAAATCATTTCCAGTTACAAATGCGCTTAAATTTTTAACACCACGAATTACATTCTTTTTGAAAGTGTAGCTAACGGTGATATCTCTCAAGCGGAAGAAATTGACATCTCTTTCAATAAACTCCTCATCCGGCAGGGTGTAATAAGCATCGTTTAGCGCAGGGATAATACTGATGGTGTTTGCAGTTGGGGTAGCAGAGTTCTCTAAACCATCTCTTAAAACACCTGTAACTACACGGGGCACATAACGATCAGCTGTGTATTTGCTGAGACCATTCACGGTCATGAAACGATTTGTACCATTGAAAATATCGCCACCCATCTTTAAATCCCACAACATGCTGATACGCCAGTTACCCATTCGGAAATTGTTAGTCCAGCCAGTTGTGAAATCAGCATTTCTGTCTCCAATTACACGATAGGTAGCATCTGTAATTGGCAATCCGTTAGCTGGGTTAATCAGCACTTGTCCAGCGTTATTACGTAGATACTTTGAAACTCAGTGCGTAACTTCTGGGTAACTCACGGCGGTCCGGTGGAATGACTCCGAGTCACACTGGC
>CAIRNW010000034.1 GCA_903879995.1 uncultured Bacteroidota bacterium | reverse complement strand
CTTTACTAATTTATTGAACGGCACTGATTATACCGGCGTGAATACAGCTGCACTAACTATTGTCAACCCCACCGTGGCAATGAGTGGGTATCAGTATCGCTGTATCGTAAGCGGAACCTGTGCACCTACCGTCAACTCTGCTGTTGCAACCTTGACGGTGCATGCGCCTGTAGTGATCAATCGCTCACCAGCAAGTGCTGAAGTTTGTGCAGGAACAACGGCTAACTTTTTAATTGCAGCAAGTAGTGTGCCGGCAATCAATTACCAATGGCAGGTCAGTACCAATGGTGGCACAACTTGGACCGATTTACCAGGTGCTACTGCCTCTAATCTGTCTTTGTCCTCGGTGATTATTGCGATGAATGGCAACCGTTACCGCTGTTTGGTGTCTAATAATACATGTACACGTCCGGTTGTATCTGCAGCTGCATTGCTGACAGTACGTCTGGTGCCTACTGTTGGATTAACTGCAGCGCCACTTACTTCACTTTTACCGGGTCAAACTACTACCTTGACTGCTACACCCAGTAGCAGCACGGGAGGTGTAATAACCACCAACTGGATACAGGATAATTTATCACTCACGCCTACTACACCAACTACGTTTGTTGCAAATGTCAATGCGCTTGGAGTTTATCAAGTAGGTATCCGTGAAACATGGCCCAGTGGTTTATTCTGCTCGGCCTTATCCTCTACCGTAACACTAACTGCGAATGTGAGTAGCCGTCTATTTATTTTCCCTTCGCCGAACGATGGCAACTTTACAGTATCCTATTACTATGGAGGTAGCGGTAGTGCTAACCGTCAATTATTGATCTATGATGGAAAAGGGGCTCGCGTATATCGCGAAGCTTTCTCGGTTTCCGGTCCGTATACCTTACTACCTGTAAACTTGCAATACATCGCAAGGGGAATCTATTATGTAGTAATCGGAGATGCCAATGGAAATAAATTAATTGAAGGGAAGGTGCATGTGCGGTAATCTTACTAAATTAGTATTGTGATTGCATCAAAAAGTAATAAAAGCCCTATTAGTCCCGCCGCTTTACGGCGGCGGGATTTATTTTTACTTGGAAAAGAAGTTTTTGGAACTGAAGAGAAGTTTAAATCTTGGCTCTCGTTATGTTTGAATAAAAATACTGGGCTAAGTCTTAAGTCTGCTTTATCCAGTAAAAAAAATTATCAATTAGTAGTCAATCATCTTGAGAGAATTCAGCATGGTATACTAGCTTAACGTAATACCACCTTTTACACTCTTGCCAACGTTTTTCTGTTTGATAAGCTGTTTTTAAGTTTTACGCTAAAGCTAATTTCTGCCTTTAAGGCGTTAAATACTTTATAAACTGTATCAATTGAAGCACTATTTGCTCCTTTTTCCAATTTAGAAATTTGTGCTTTTTGAACACCTACCAGCACCCCCAATTGACTTTGAGTTAGGTTTCTTGCAGTTCTTACTTGTTTGATCGTGCTGCCAATCATTGACATTTTAAACTCTAATTCGAATAAATCTCTTTCTGGGGTGCCTATTTTACCAATTATTTTATCTTTTACTTGTTCTAGGGTAAATGTTTTCATTTTTGACTTAGGCATATAATAATTGAGTTTAGTTGAAGTATTGTTTTCTGATATTCTCTGCTCTTCTTATCTCTTTATCTGGAACTTGCCATGTTTTTTTTGAAAAGCCATGTGTAACAATAACCTTAGTTTCACCATCTTCTTGCTTATACCAAAATGCAAGTAGTCTGATTTGTGTTTTCATATAATTAGTTCTGAACTCCCAGATATTACCTCGAACTTTTTTAAATAATTCCTCATCAATAGTGTATTCTGCTCGTTGAATATTATATAAAACCTTTTTTTGTAATTGTGTGTCCAATGAGTTTATAAATTTTAAACCACCCTTTAGAAAGAGCGTTATAAAGTATTTTTTGACTTGCATACAAATGTAATGAAAGTTTCCAAATATAGAAACTGTGATGCCTTTATAATTTTGTGCGACTGTAGTCTTCATTAAGTTTAACGCACTAAAGGCTCGTATGCTAGTTGAATACGCGCTTGTTGTCTGTTCCTAAAACTGAATAAATTGGCTAATTCCCCTTCTTCCAAGTATTATTATTCCGATCCCAATCGGGGAGTTTTTTATCGGGGTCGAGCACTACTTGTTTGATCTCAGAGGTAGTGGGTACACCAAAAGTCCATTGTGCACCGCGTTGCCAGATCTCTACCGGAAGGTTGAGTTTATG
>CAIRNW010000033.1 GCA_903879995.1 uncultured Bacteroidota bacterium | reverse complement strand
TGTTTTGAAAAGTAAGTAGCACCAAAACCACCCATTTCCTCCGCATTAAAAGCGGCAAAAATCAACGTTCTTTCATTGTTATTTATTTTTTTAAAATACTTCGCTAACATAATCATAGCAGTTACACCCGCTGCATCATCGTTGGCACCATTATAAATACTGTCATTGTCTTTCATATTGCGAGAACTAATTCCCAGATGATCAAAATGTCCAGAGAAGATTACATATTCGTTTGGTTTTGATTTTCCAGGAATAATTCCCACCACATTCGATAGCATTACCTTGTCACCTTCTTGGGAAAGATCAAAGCTGTAGCTGGCGCGCTTGTTTGCATTGATTTTTTTTACCATCTGGAATGTTTGTAAATAGCTGTTCTGATCATTCCATTTTTTCAAGCCTATTTTGTCAAATTCATTGGCAATAAAAGCGGCCGCTTTTTCATTGCCAGGCGTAAAGGCCCTTCTTCCTTCCATATTATCAGCTGCTAGTGCCGTTTCAATACGGGTGGTTTCTTTTAGGCTGATTGCTTTTAAACCTTTTTGAGCGTAAGTGGTTAAATAGAGTAAGCAGAGGGGTAATACTAAAAGTAACTTCATAATTTTACTTTGATTTAATAGTAACAAATATAAGTTTACTTATCATGAGCTCACTCAATAGTTTTTCTGCTTTAAAATCGTTTACAAATTCTTTACCAGTTACCGAAAAAGTGATGCCTGCTCTATTCATAGGGCACGGCTCTCCAATGAACGGAATTGAGGATAATGAATTTAGTCAAACCTGGAGCGCTATGGCAGGTTCAATACCCATTCCGAAAGCAGTAATTGTTATTTCGGCGCATTGGTTGACAAATGGCACAAGAATTACCGCTATGCCATTTCCGAAAACCATTCATGATTTTGGGGGATTCCCTGAATCACTATATCAAGTACAATATCCAGTAAGAGGTAATCCCTCGTTGGCACAAGAAGTAAAAGAGCTAGTTAAAAATGCTGTAGTTGAATTAAATCATGATTGGGGCTTAGATCATGGCGCATGGACCGTAGTTCGTCATATGTATCCCGATGCTTCTATTCCCGTATTACAAATCAGTATTGACTATACAAAAAATATGCAATTTCATTACGATTTGGCCCGTGAGTTAGTAGCACTTCGAAAAAAGGGAATACTTGTCATTGGAAGCGGAAACTTAGTGCATAACCTAAAATTAGTAGCTTGGGACAAACTTAGTCTACTTGACTATAGTTATGATTGGGCAGCAGAAATCAGTACTCGATTAAAAAAATTAATTCTCAATAATGATCACACGCAGCTTATTAATTATCCGAGTTTAGGAAAGGAAGCGTTGATGGCAATCCCTACACCAGATCATTATATTCCTCTACTTTATACACTGGGCTTACAGGATCCGAATGAACCAATCTCACTATTTAATGATAAAGCAGTTGGCGGTTCTATTACTATGACCTCTATTAAAGTTGGGTAGTGCGTTTAATTATTTTTTGGTGCCACTGGAATTCTAATTACTGAGGGATATAGTTTTGAATGATGAATAGAATTTTGTACAGTCACGGCTTTTGATTCATTAAAGTTGGGTCCGCCTGTGTTGAGGTTTCGTTCAAAGCGAGGGAAGTTGCTACTTGAAATTTCGATACGAATACGGTGTCC
>CAIRNW010000032.1 GCA_903879995.1 uncultured Bacteroidota bacterium | reverse complement strand
ATCCCAAGTTTTGATTTGATCGATTGTAAATTTTTCCATGTGATGATAACAGTTTAAAAACAGAAAAGTTAGATCAAAAACTATGCTTTATTTTCGACGGATGCCTTTTTTAACCGTTCAGCAGCTTGACAAAACCTACCAGGGGGATAAGATCATTGATCAACTCAGCTTTTCAATTGAAAGGGGTATTAAGCTTGGTATTGCAGGCGAAACAGGCGCTGCCAAGACAACTTTATTAAAGATCATTGCTGGGTTGTTACAGCCCGATGGCGGGCAAGTTTTGCTGGATGGTGTAAAAATTAAGGGTCCCGAAGAACAATTATTGCCCGGACATCCTGCAATCGGATATGTGAGCCAGCATTTTGAGTTAAGAAATAATTACAGGGTGGAGGAGGAGTTGGAAATGGCTAGCAAACTGGATCCGCAGGAAACGGCACATATCGTATCGGTTTGCAAAATCGATCACCTTTTAAAACGAAAAACCACGGCCTTATCCGGTGGGGAACGTCAACGTATTGTACTCGCAAAGACACTGCTAAAAAAACCCTCCCTTCTTTTGCTGGATGAACCTTTTTCCAACCTCGATCCGGCTCATAAAAGTCAGATGAAAGAGGTATTGGACGAACTGACTACCGTTTTTTCTTTGACTATGATTTTAGTGTCTCATGACGGGTCTGATTTGTTATCATGGGCAGATCATTTACTTCTTTTACAGAAAGGTAAAATCATTCAACAAGGCAGTCCCGCTACTGTCTACTACCGCCCCTTCAATACCTATGCTGCCGGTCTTTTGGGCCCCTTTACCAGCATTGAGGAAAATGACCCAATAGCATTAATTCAATTATTTAGTAAGGCAGGTGTTGCAAATTTTCCAATAATCGTGAGACCCGCTCAACTGGCTATTTCAAGCCAGCCAAAGGAGGGTGTACTTGGAATCATTAAGCAGTCCTTTTTTATGGGAGGATATTGGTTGGTTCAGGTTTTAGTGGATAAAAAGCTAATCTGTGTTCAAGCTGTCGAAAAGCCTTCTTCCGCTGGCGTATCTGTTTGGCTCACTGCGACCCATTCAGTTTAAAACTTCTCACAATTTTTATGGGGTCATGTGAATAACTGAGTTTAGAATGACTCTGTCATTTTGGGTATTTCCTGCTAAATTCGCCATTAAGAAAAAAAGTTTGAACTGTGCGATTAAAGACATTAGAAATCAAGGGATTCAAGAGTTTTGCGGATAAGACTGTAATCAATTTTGATGAAAGCGTTACGGGAATTGTGGGGCCAAACGGGTGTGGCAAATCGAATATTGTTGATAGTATAAGATGGGTAATTGGTGAACAAAAGATCAGTCATCTTAGAAGCGAGAACCTGGATAGTTTAGTATTCAATGGGTCTAAGACTCGTTCCGCAAGCGGTCTTGCAGAAGTTAGCTTGACTTTTGAAAATACTCGCAATCTGTTGCCCACTGAATTTAGCACAGTCACAATCACAAGAAAGTTTTACAAAAGCGGAGAAAGTGAGTATCGTTTAAACGATGTGCAATGCCGCCTAAAAGATATCCAGAATTTATTTATGGATACGGGTGTTAGTACCGATAGTTACGCCATTATT